>JALWJP010000131.1 GCA_026997215.1 Nanobdellati archaeon | reverse complement strand
GTCATCGTAAGTAATAATAACTTTCACCATGTTAAATAATAACATAAGTTAATTTTAAAAACTTATGAAATTGAAAATTAGCAATCTCTAATAAACTTATAAGTTCCGCATTCCGTCGCAACCACAACCTTATATTTCTCTCCTTCTAAGCATGGGAATGAGCAGTTATCTGGAGAGAAAGCATAATATTTTATGCCTAAAGGAGAGATATAGGAGTTGTTAAGATATAAGAAGCAGTACTTATCTGGATTTGATAGGCTTTCTATGGTTATGGATGTTATGGTTAAGTTGAGATTAGAAGGATTATCTAAGAAGAGTTTAATAGATTCTTCTGCTTTATCTATGTAAGTTAAGGTGTAAGCATCTAATATTGGTGTGTCTAACCTATCATATCTTGCATTAAGCATGATTTTAAGGAATAAAGATTTCCAGGATTGTTGTTGTGGTGTGAAATCATAGGTATTGCTTGAGTCTAAAGAGATTTTTGTGTATGTTGTGTTATCCTTTGAAATGAAGATGTCTATAAGGCCAGGGTATTTATCTATGTTGAATGTTAAAGATGTTATTACATCTGCTGGGGTTAAGTTGAATGTTAATAAGTTTTTGGTTATTAGTTGGCCTGTTGTATAGTAAGGGTTTGTTACTGAGAATGATGTTATGGATTGAGTATAAGCATTTATTTCTTGTAAATTATCTCTGGTTTTTAATAAAAACCAGACGTCTTTGTTGTAGTTTGGTGGAGTATAGAGATTATTGGTTTTTTGTAGGGATGCGTTGAGGTTGTAGTTTTTGGTGAAGGTTGGTAATAAACCTTTAGCATCTGAGGTTCCGTTTCCGAGTTCACCTGCAGAATTTTTCCCCCAACAAAGCATAGAGCCATTGGAAAGTAAAGCACATGTATGCCTATATCCTAAAGATATATGAGTTACATTCTCTAAATAACCATTACCTGTTGGATCTTTTACGAATGTTGGTAAAGATTTATCAGTTGTAGTTCCATCTCCTAATTGACCTTCATAGTTTCCTCCCCAACATAGCACAGAACCATTAGTGAGTAAAGCGCAGGTATGATCAAATTCTGCAGATATTTGGGTTACGTTAGATAAATAACCATTACCTGTCCAATCTTTTACGAATGTTGGTAATAACTTATCTATTTTTGTTCCATCGCCTAATTGTCCATACTCATTATATCCCCAACATAGCATAGAGCCGTTGGAAAGTAAAGCGCATGTATGCCAGGCTCCTAAAGCTATTTGAGAAACATTTGTTAAGATAGAAGCATTAGTCGAATCTTTTACGAAAGTAGGTAAGGGATTACACTCGTTATAATCATCCAACACAACACATTTATAAACACCTGTTGTTCCATCTCCAACTTGACCTTTGTGATTCCTTCCCCAACATAGCACAGAACCGTTGGAAAGTAAAGCGCATGTATGTTGCGCTCCTGCAGCTATTTGCACCACATTTTTTAAATAATCATTACCTGTCCAATCTTTAACCATTACTGGAAGGTGTCTCTCTATCGTTGTTCCATCTCCTATACTACCATACCAATTATCTCCCCAACATAGCATAGATCCGTTGGAAAGTAAAGCGCATGTATGGGTAGATCCTAAAGCTATTTGAGTTACGTTTTCTATATAACCATTACCTGTTGGATCTTTTACGAATGTTGGTAAATATTTATCAGAAAAAGCACCTCCATCTCCATCGCCGAGTTGACCATAACCATTATAACCCCAGCAAAGCATTGATCCATTGGAAAGTAAAGCGCATGTATGAAATAATCCTAAACCGATTTGCATCACATTTTTTAAATAACCATTACCTGTCCAATCTTTAACCATTATAGGTAATAAGCCTTTATTATCTTTTGTTCCATTGCCTAATTGACCCTCATAATTACTACCCCAACACATAACAGATCCATTCTTCAACAAAGCACAAGAATGACTGCCACCATAAGAATTAAACCATAACACAGCATATGTTTGTTCATCATTAGCATAAGAGTTCTCAAATGTATTGCCGTAAGAACCATAATGATAATCAGCATTGTCTCCGAATAATAAGTAAATGGTTGTGTTGGAGTTAGAGAGTAAGGAAGGTATTTTTACCCATATTTCTGTTGTGGTTGTGTTGCATGAACTCCTCCATATCCAGAAAGGTAAGGAGTTGTTGTTTGCATCTATGGCTCTTATATCCTTACAATCAGATCTCATTCTTCCTAAAGATATTTGTTCTTTTGTATCATATAATATTTTTACTTGATAATTGGTTAAGGTTACTGGGTTATTATTTTCTAAGATTATTTCTTGTTTGTATAATGTTATGGTTGAGGTTTGTTTTTGTAGGTATACTTTGCCTATGGTTATGTTTATTGTTATGTTGTTGTATGATGATATTTTTGTTGTGTTGATGAATTCCTCATTTATTATGTATGTTTTATCTTGGGGGAAGGATATCTTTTCCAAAGATATCCTTGCTTTGGCACATTGAGTTAAGGAATAACCATGATAATTATTTCCTTGAGAGGAGGTTTGAGAAGCTTGTTTGCTCATGTTAAGGGTGTAGTCTTTTAGCCATATGTATGCTAAGGATGCTATGGCTATTGTGAATACAACTAATAGAACCGAGCCTATTGTTGCTGAGATAGCTTTTTTGAGATTTGGTTTGTTTTTAATTTCTAAAGAGAATAATTTTTCTGCCATAGAAAAATTAGGGCAGAAAAATTATTTATAGTTAACGCAACTAAAAGATCTCATAAAACTCCAATCTTTTAGCAGGAATAATAAGACACGTGGCTTTCTCATCTAAATACCTTACTTCTTCTTTTAACTCTTTAATAGTGCCTTTAAATATTTTTTCATTCTCGCTTCCTAAACTGTAACACACCACAATTTTCACATTGCCTATATATTTTTCTAATAAGCTCAACCCCTCTATGGCTCTCATACCTATATCTAAAAGCACTAAAGTATGCATATCATTTTCAATATTCTTCTTTATTTTTTCAAAAGGACTTGTAGGATATGTAGGAAATAAATTAGGATGAGGCAAAGAAACAATTACACCATAACGATAAAGAGATAGCCCTACTTTACCTACTGCTGTAAAAACACTAGAACCATGAATAACCGCAACCTTTAAGCCCTGTTTTTTAGCATCAGCATAAATAGAATAATGAGTGGTTGCTGCAAAAACATCGCCTTTAATAACTAAAGCAATATTCTTAGCATTCGCTTCTTCCAATAACCACTCATAATTCTCTACTTTTTCTCGATCTAAACTTATCACTTCTCTACCTAACAAGTCTTCTAAAGACTTTTTAGTTATTGCAGTATTAGAAGTATAATCCTCTAAATATACTTTATCAGCGATTTTAAGAATCTCATATGCTTTTAGAGACATATCCTTAGGTTCCCATATCCCGCATCCTATTAACCACAGCATTTTACTCCTCAACCCGTGGAGCTAAAACATAATACATCCATAAGTCATCGCTATCTCTAAAATCAAATCTTGCCGGAGCGTCTTGATTTATGGATATTTTCACAGTAGGGGAGATCTTCTTAGCTTTAATTATTTTTTTAAGATAATCTATAGAATACTTAGCAACTACTTCTCCCTCAGCTTTTATGTCTATAACTCCTTCAACATCTTTAGAAAATCGAGCGCTTAAAGAAGTCAACTCACTTTCTGCTTCCATTACCAACTCGTTAGAATTAAATTTAAAAGCTAAAACATCTGAGATATGAGACGCATCTTCCACAGTCTCAGCAAACAAACTAGAAAGTATCTCTGCCTCACCTTTAAATTCTAAATTAAGTTCTGGTATTTCTTTTATCTCGCTCTCTAAGATAGGTAATACGAACTTTTTAATATGCTTCCCCTCTATTATCACGTTAAGCCGGTTTATGTTCTCCTTATCAATTACAAAACTAACTTTATCCGTGCTTTTAGTTTTTTTCAAACTCTGCCTTAAGAGATCAATGTTTAAAGTCAAATAAACTTCTCCTTCTACCTCATACACATTAAAATTATCCTTTCCATAGAACAACTCAACTAAAGTGACCATAGTAGGATCAGTTGCCTTAAAAGAAATACCTTTCTCGTTAACAACAAAGGTACCTTCTGTAAGTAAAGCATGTAATGCATCAAGCATATCTTTAAAAGCACCAATGCTAATGAATTGTAAGTTCATCATATTTTCACCTTAATTTTAGTTTTTCACTAAACTTTAAATAATTTTTAATACTTCTCATAAATATGGTGCTTAAATATACCACATGGCTTTTTAATCTTGATGGATTCATATGGAATTGGAAAGATCTTAATGATCAATTCATTAACATATTCGAACATCTTAAAGCAGAAGATAAAAAAGTAATACTTTTAAGCAATAATTCTGCATATTCAAAAAGTCAATTCATAAAAAAATTATATGAAAAAGGTTTAGAAAACATTGAAGATAAAAACTTATTTACCTCAACGGATGCTCTCATACATTTGCTTAAATCACAAAACATAAACAAAATATATCTCATCGGAGAATACGGATTATTAAAAGAATTAGAGAAAGAAGGCATAGAGATAAGTAAAAATTCTAAACACATTGTTGTAGGAATAGATAGAACTTTAACCTATGAGAAATTAAGAGGAGCATGTCTAAGAATAGCATTAAGTAAAAATGAAGAGAAGCCTATAGTCTATCATTTAGATAATGCAATATTTTGGAAGATAGGAGAAGAAATATTTCCTATAACTTTACCAATCCTATCTTATTTAAAAGAATGTGGCGAATACCACAAAGTATTTGTAGGCAAACCAAGTTTGTTCTTCAAAGATGCTTTACTTAGCAATTATGCTCTTTATCCTTCATCCTCTATTTTAGTAACCAATAATCTCTCTGATGTTTCTTTTGCTCAACTATTAGGTATTGATGCTTATCTTGTTCATCCTCACGTGCATGACCTGATTAAGAAATTAAAACCTTCCGAAAAGCCAAAATACTTCTCATATGACATAAAAGACATAAAAAATCTCATATAACTTTAGGTGAATAAGTTATTGCTTTAATCTTCTCGTACAAATCTATAAGCACATTGTTGCCTTCTAATTCTCCTTGTTCTACTTTATCCATAATCTCGTATATTTTTCTAGTAGTAGATTCACTCACATACTCCTCATAGTTATTCATAAGAAAATTATAAACTTCTCTCCCTAAAGTAGTAGGTATTAAGAATCTTCCCTTTTCAACAACATACTTGCGCTTTAATAATTTGGAAAGGATAGTTGCATAAGTACTGGGTCTGCCAATACCTTTTTCCTTCATTAATCTAATGGCATCTGCTTGTGTTAAAGGATAAGATTTAGGTACCCATCTTATCTCTATTTTTCCCTCATATTCTCCTTCTTTTAAATCTAATGGTATGCCTAGATAAGGATAAAGTTCATAAGCCTTTCCTTCATATTTTTTTATTGCTTCTTTTTCAATTCTTTTATCATTAATATTAAATGCGTAAACAACTTTTGTAACATGAATCTTAGGGGATTGAGAAGCCATAAATCTTCTAAATATAAGATCATATAAAGCCAAATCCTTAGAAGATAAGGTATCAGAAACCTTTAAAATACCTTGTTCTATCATGGTTAAAACATCTTGTTTAGTCAAAGGTTTAGTAGGCCTTATACATTCGTGTGCCCCCTCTCCTCCGTGTTCCCATCTCCTCAATACTGCTTCATCACCTAAAAACATTTTTGCAACATCAAGTCCCTTATCAGATACCCTCGTAGAATCTGTTCTATGATAAGTTATCAAACCATTCTCAAACAGCTTTTGTAAAGAATTCATTGCCTCTGTTGCAGAAAGTTTAAGTATTCTATTAGCATCTTTCAGCACTTCATCAGTAGTGTAAGGGGGTAAAGGCATCATCTCTTCTTCTTTTTCTTTAACAACTTCAATTTTTACCTTAACTTCACCGCTATAATCACAACCCTCCTCTATAACAACCTTTTTATCCTCTACATGCAATATACATTCTTTCTTTTTTTCTTTGCTTTTATCATATGCTTCAATAACCCATCCTAAAACAGGTGTTTGAACGCGACCAGCGGAAAGCCCGGGCTTTTTAAAATGCTCCTGCACTTTTTTGCTCAACTCAAACCCTATCCATCTATCTTCTACTCTCCTAACAATTTGAGCATCTACTTGAGACTGCTTTATATCTCTTAGATTCTCCAATGCGTGTATCACCGCATTTTTAGTAATCTCATGAAATTCAGCTCTTGCAACTTTTGAAAACCTGGCTAAGTTAGAAATATCCCATGCTATTTTTTCTCCTTCAGTATCAGGATCAGTAGCAATAATGACCAGTCCTTCCTCATATGCCACTTGCCTTACATTCTCTATAATTTTTTTAGAATCAAAAAGGTCATCACATTGCTTATTTTCATCTACAAATTGTATGCCACTAGAAGCACACTTCTTTATAGAATCGTAATGAGGTATTACTTTATTAGAAGATAAATCCACTTCCACACCATGATAATAATTCTTAGTAATAAGATCAACTACATGACCTAAGGAAGCAGTAATTGTAAGTACATACTTGCCATTAAAAATTTCATAAAAAACTTGCCCATCTTTAATTTTAATAGCTGGTTTTCCAAAAAATCTGCTAATCTGCTTGGCTTTAGTGGGAGATTCCACAACCATCAACGCAGGTATAATTAACTCCTCCTCTCCCTGTCCCTTCATTAACATGCTTTCTCTTTCCTTCTCTATTTCTTCTTTTATTAGTAATATCTCTTTTTCATCCCATTTCTTAAAATCAATATCGTAAAAACTAGCCCTTATAGAAAAAGCATCTAAAATATCATCTTCATCTATAACCACACTTAATCCTTTTGTTAATCCTTTACTGTACATTCTCGAGGTTCTTCCTGAGGCCTGAATGTAAGTTTTTATATCAGGTATGATTAGCTCTTCATCTTTAATAACTACTCCTTTAATAGCATATTCCTTAAAGTTTTTATCATTCAATATCTCTTTTATAATTTCTCTTGCCCTATCACTATCCTGCAAAAGAGCATAATATTGTTTAGAAATCTTTTCATGATTACGAAACACGCCTAATAAAACTTTAACCAAGTTATCGCTTATTTCTTCCTTTAACTTTATACGAAATACCGGTGCTTCATAGAAAACCGCATACTTAACCCGAGTTGGTAAATCCAACCCTCTAACCAATTTTCCATAAGGTGCACTTACCCCTACTAAAATATTTAATTCCCGCTCTTTAAACAAATCTATATCCTCTGCATCTCCTACTTTAAAGCCATGATCTTTAAGCAATTTTATCAAGTTGTTAGCTTCTTCCTCTGTATTTGTAAACACAATTATACCATCTTCTAACTTCTTAACTACCTTTATCAAATCCTTCTCCTTATGTGAAGAAGGAAGCAAATAATCCTCTATATTACGAAGTGAGTGTTTAGAAGAACTTGCATCAATACCTAAAACCTGCCTTAATAATTGAGTTGATTTCCCAGGTTTAGATGTGGCAGTAGCTATAACCAAAATACCTTTCCATTTCCTTATCTTCTCAAGCTCTTCCGGTGATCTTCTCAAATCTTTAAAAGTATATCCTAAAAGAAATAATAGTTTGTTAATATTTCTCGATGCCTTCAACACAGCATCTAAATCGTCCACAAAAATATAGTCAAAAACCTTACTTTCTAATTTATCAAAGTGCTTCGTTAAAAAAGCAGCAGTAGTAACAAGGATGCTAAAATCTCCCTTTTTTATTTTCTCTAACACTTCATCTTTATTTTTTAGATCTTTATGAAAAACAATAACCTTACTTTTATCCTTAATCTTATCATAAACTTGCTTTACTAAATTAGTAGTAGGCACTAATATATAACATCTCTTGCCTTTCATAGCTAAAAACTCTGCCATTGCTATGCCAAAACTACTTTTACCTGTGCCTGTGGGTGCCTCTATAGCAAAACTTTCATGCCTCAATACACGGGTAGCCCATACTCTTTGCAGAGCCCTTAACTTTTTTCCAAAAAATTGCTCAAATTCTTCAAGACCCTTGACCCTATAAAAAGTATCAAGAGGTAAAGATTTTTTAAAACACATTCCTTTCTCA
Source organism: Nanobdellati archaeon (assembly GCA_026997215.1). Taxonomy (GTDB): domain Archaea; phylum EX4484-52; class EX4484-52; order EX4484-52; family JAADEF01; genus JAADEF01. The sequence goes on along the minus strand of JALWJP010000131.1, from coordinate 4,589 downwards.
ATCTCCTCAAAGGTTAAAGATCCCCCACAAACAGGACAAAGATGTTCATAAACTGCCTGCATAAGTTAATATATGATTAAAAACTTTTAGAAATCTTTGCTTATTCTGCTAGAAGTAGCTCCCTTCTCATCCTTATATTTACTTTTTTCTCTTTTATTGTAAGGCATGGTAGTAGGAGAAGTCATACTTTCAAAAACAAGTTGGCATATGCGCATACCAGGATAAAGTTTCAAAGGCAACTTCCCTACATTCCCTAATTCTAAAGTAATGTTTCCCTCGAATCCTGGATCTATGTATCCAGCAGTAACATGAACCAACAATCCCAATCTTCCTAAACTGCTTCTCCCTTCTAATCTTGCAGTTATATCGTGAGGTATCTTAACTCTTTCTAAAGTAGATGCTAAAACAAATTCACCAGGATGTATAATAAAAGGTTCGTCGCTTATATATAAAGTTGTGTAAGTATATTCCTGAACCTTCACTTTTCCTCTTTGTAACTCGTATTCTCTCAGTAAAGAATCCTCATAATTTTTTGGATCTATTATATCTACATGAGCGTGCTTAAACACTCTAAACTTATTTCCCAATCTTAAATCTAAAGAACTAGGACCAAGTTGCTCCTCTAAATCCAAAGGTTCTACAACAATACTCCCTTCTTCTATTCTTTTTTTAATATCTTTATCGCTTAAAATACTCATAGTCTCCATCTCTTTTTCTTTGAATCATCTTTCTCAAAATAATCTTCCCATTCTTTGTCTTTTTTTAGCCTCCTCCATGTCTTCTTCAACACATCTTCCGTTTTACTAAGATCCTTAGCCTTATTTCCTACACCACAAGTGTTGCCTACTCCTATAATTAATACTTTTTCGTTCTTTGGTACTAAGTCCATTAAAGATTGCAATTCTTTAATTGCCTTATCAGCTGCTTTATATATTTCTGGTTTCATATGGATGCTCGCTTCTTCAGGCGACATTTTAATAATAACGCCGTCTAAAGGAATATCATATTTTATAGCTAATTCCTCTATTTTATGTCTTTCTACTCCTATGCCCCCCATCATCACACCAACTCCTTGAGCCACACTACCTGTTTTTTCACCTTCTAGTTTAGCAGCAGCATCCACCGTAATGATGTGATTAATCTTATACATCTTAACAGCTTTTTCAACTGCATCTCCTAATTTACCTAATGCAGCGCCAGGACCCATGGCCTTCATAACATACACATCCCTACCAGCAAACTTCTCTTTACTTATAACCACCTCTTTAGCAATCTCCTTACCTTCTTTTGTTTTAAGTTTTGCTGCTACTACAGGCCCAATTCCATCTCCTATAGGTATGCCCTTAGCAAATGCCTCAGTAGCCCTCATATTTGCTTTAGCTATTTTAGTGATCATAGGCATAGTCATCTGTAAAATCAAAGCTAATTGTAAATTATTTGTTTTTTTAATAGTAATAATATAATGCCTTAATATCTTATAAAGTTGATACAATCCGGTTGCGCTTATTAAAGCATATTTAGCATTCTTTTTTTCTTCTTTATCTTTTAAACCGCTAACTCTATCAATAAAATAAGTAAATCTGTTTTCATAGCGGTTTAAGATGTGCTCTATCTTCCTCACTAAATTAGTAGGTTCTATATCCACAGGAAAAGCAATAACAAATTCAAGAAAATTATTTACAGCTTGTTTATATTTTGCATTTTTTAATTTAACATTTTTCAAGAACAACTTTTTAGCTGAAAGATAATAATACTCTAGTTCTTTTAGATCGCTTTCCAATTTCCAAATTATTTGCATCATATAAATGCGTGGATATAAGAAAAAGAATAAAATAAATAAAAGCATACTCCAAAAATTGTCTCCGAAAAGTAAGGTCTGCATTATTTACCCCTCCTTACTATACGAGGCATATTTATTACTGGTGGTAATTCCACCTTTTGTGATAAATCTAAAGCCAATAAAGTACCTTTATTTAGAATATGATTGAGAACTGCTATTTCCACCTCTTCCTTTAACTTCTTATCTTCCTTAAAGCCTTTTTCTAAGTTTTCAGCTTCCTTTTCATCCTTAACAGTGTAAAGAACACTCCCTTTCAAAAGAATCTCTGCCAAAACCTCCTTATCTTGCTGATATTCAGTAACATACTCAAAATCCACCACAATTCCGGGAACTTTTGTATCTCCCGCAAAACTTGCCACAATTTTGGTTGCCTTTACATCCGTTATTTTAGGCTTATTTTCCACATTCACCCTACCTGTAAGGGGTTTTTTCTTTTTCACAGAAATCTCATAAACGTTAGAACTCACAACACCCATAAAATCACCTAATTATTGTTTTATATTAATTTTATGGGGCGGGCGCGATTCGAACGCGCGACAACCAGATATCTGATAAGCGCCTATTTAAGTTGTTGCGCTTACAGATACAGGTATCTTCAGTCTGGCGCTCTCCCAGGCTGAGCTACCGCCCCTTTAATAAATATTAAGGAAACTACTAATTTTTTAAAAATTTTAACAAAATTTTAAAAAATATAACACTGTTATATTAAATATGGATCTTAAATTAGAAAATATAAAAGTAAAGGATATTGTTAAAGGTGTAAATTTAGAAGTCAATAAAGGAGAAACAAAGGTTTTATTAGGTAAAAATGGTGCTGGTAAAACTACTTTAGCCCGAGCAATCGCAGGACTTATAGATTATGAAGGGAACATATATCTCGAAAATAAAAAAATTGATAAATTAAAACCTTATGAACGTGTAAAACAAGGTATTACATATGTATTACAAAATCCTCCTGAATTACCTCACCTAAATGTAAAACGCTTGTTTTACGCCATAACCACTAACGATAATTTAATCAGCAACTATCTTAAAATGTTTCATCTTCCTTCTACAATATTAAACAAAAGATTAACTTCTAAAGAAATCTCAGGAGGTGAAAGAAAAAAAATAGAAGTAATAAGTGCTTTACTTTTAAAACCAAAAATAATGATATTAGATGAAGTAGATGCAGGCTTAGATATTAAAAGTAAAAAAATATTAGCTGAGTTGTTAAAGCAACACACTGCACTAGTAATAACACATGATGTGGATTTTGCTAAAATGGTAGGAAAAAAAGTAGCTATCATGGAAAACGGAAAAATAATAAAAGAAGGGAAAGCGGAGGTTATAAAAGACTATGTGGGAGAAAATTGATTTTGAAAACATAATTGAAAAAATATCTGAAAGGCAGGAAGAAGAAAAGTGGTTAAAGAAATTAAGATATAAAGCTTTAAAACTCTTCTTTAAAAAAAAAAAAAAAAATAAAGTATTAAAAAGTATTGAGAAAGACATAGACTTTAATGATTTTAAAGTATTTGTTCCTGAGCCATCTAAAGCAAAAATAAATAAAATACCAAAAGAAATAGAAGAAATTTATAATTACCTCAACATTAATGAGATTGAAAAGAACTTTTTTGCAGGAACAAGCATTCAGAAAGATTCTTCTTTATTGCACTACAACATAAAAAAAGAATTTTTAGAAAAAGGAGCTATAATTCTACCTTTAGAAGTTGCCTCCAAAGAACATAAAAAATTAGTTAAAAAATATTTAGGTAAAATAGGAGATCTAAGAAATCCGAGAAATGCATTAAATCTTGCTCTAATGAGTGGAGGTCTTTTTATTTACATCCCTCGAGATCTTAAAATACCTTTACCTTTTTACGCTTATTTTACTATGAAACATGAAAACATAGGACAATTCGAAAGAACACTAATGGTTCTAGAAAAAAATTCAGAATTTTATTACATAGAAGGCTGTGCCGCCCCCCTTTACCGAAAATACTCTTTCCATTTAGGAGCTATGGAAGCTTTAATAAATAAAAATGTAAAAGGAAAATTTGTTACATTACAAAATTGGAGTAAAAACATTGTAAATGCACCTTATAAATATTTAAAAGTGGAAAAAAATGCTAAAGTAGAATGGATAGATATAAATATAGGATCCAAAAAAAGTATAAAAAAACCAAACATAATAGTTAAAGGAGAAAAAGCAACAATACTAATGAAAAGTGTTTCCAGTACAAAAGAAAATCAAATTCATATAGGCGGGGGCAATATAGTATTAAAAGGAAAAAAATCCCGTGCTTATGTTTCATCTAAAAGCATAGTACATAAAAATGCAATTAATATATTTGATAATACGTTAAAAGCAAGTGGAAAAAAATGTATAGGTGTGAGCGATTGCGATACCTTGTTGTTAGATAAAGGAGAAGTCATAACCATTCCAGAGCTAATAAATAACAATAAGGAATCAGAGATTGCACACGAGGCAAGAACTAGTTTTTTTAATGATGAAATAAAAGAATATTTTTTTACAAAAGGCATAAATATTCAAGATGCTTTAAAAATAATAAGTGTCGGTTATGTGGAAGAGGAGTTAGCTCAGATTCCTTTAGATATTGCAATAGAGTTTAAAAAACTCTTAGAATTAGAGATAGAAAGAGGGATAGGATGAAAAAGTTGTTTGTAAATAATAAGGAGAAAATAAGAATAAATGAAAAAAATGCAATAATCGTAATAAAAAAACCTATAAAAGAGATGAACATAG
>JALWJP010000130.1:852-3130 GCA_026997215.1 Nanobdellati archaeon | reverse complement strand
ATGTAATACATAGTATAGAAGAAAGGAAGAAATAAATTACTTCCTCTTCTCCACACTTTCCTTAACCTTCTTAATCGCCTCTTCAAAGTGCTTCTTCTTAACCTCTTTCACTTCTTTGCCCTTAGCTCTTGCTTCTCTTAGAGCATTCATAGCAGCTTCCCTACATACGGCCTCAATATCAGCTCCCGTGAAGTTCTCTGTTACTTTTGCTAACTCCTCTAGTTTCACATCCTTGGCTAAAGGCATCTTCCTTGTATGTACCTTAAATATCTCCAATCTCGCTTTCTCATCAGGCATCTTTATCTCTATGATCCTGTCGAACCTTCCAGGTCTTAGCAAAGCGGGATCTATTAAATCTATTCTGTTTGTGGCTGCGATAACAATAACCTTCTCCAACTCCTCTATACCATCAAGTTCAGTAAGCAACTGATTAACCATTCTTTCTGTTACGCCTGAATCTATGCCCATCCCTCTTGCTGATGCTATAGAATCAATCTCATCAAAGAATATGATTGTTGGAGCTGCTTGTCTTGCTTTTCTGAAAACCTCGCGAATGTGCTTCTCACTTTCCCCTACCCACTTACTTATTAGCTCCGGTCCCTTTACTGCTATAAAGTTCGCTTCAGCTTCATTCGCTACCGCTTTAGCAAGCAAAGTTTTACCTGTACCTGGTGGCCCATGCAAAATCACACCCTTAGGTGGTTTAATGCCGAGTTTCTCAAAGTCTTGTGGATACTTTAATGGCCACTCAACAACCTCTCTTAACTGCTGCTTAGCCTCTTCCAAATCACCAATATCTTCCCATCTTACATTTGGTTTTTGAATAAGTACTTCTCTTAAAGCAGATGGCTGCACAATCTTATAAGCATCCATGAAATCTTGCATGTTAACCTTCAACTTCTGCAAAATCTCTGCTGGCAACTTACCGCCTTCAAACTCCTGCACATCTGGAACAATGCGGCGTACAGCTCTTAACGCTGCCTCTTTTACCAAAGCTTCGATATCTGCTCCAGTATACCCATGCGTTAAATCTGCTAATTTATCAAGATCGACATCTTCTGCTAATGGCATACCTCTTGTTTTTATTTGTAAGATTTCCTTTCTCGCGTTTCTATCAGGTACGCCAATCTCAATCTCTCTATCAAACCTTCCTGGTCTCCTTAAAGCAGGATCAATATCATCGGGTCTGTTAGTTGCTCCTATGACAATGACCTGCCCTCTACCTTTCAAACCATCCATTAAAGTTAAGAGTTGTGCCACTATTCTACGTTCAACATCTCCATGCGCCTCCTCTCTCTTTGGCGCAATAGCATCAATCTCATCTATGAATATAATACTAGGAGCATTTTTCTCTGCCTCCTCAAATATATCACGCAATGCCTTCTCACTTTCACCGTAATATTTGTTCATGATTTCCGGCCCATTGATGCTGTAGAAGTTAGCCTCTGCTTCATTCGCCACTGCCTTAGCAAGCAAGGTCTTACCTGTACCTGGTGGACCGTAAAGCAATACACCTTTAGGTGGAGTTATATTTAGAGTCTCAAATATCTCAGGATGCTTCAACGGCAACTCAACCATCTCACGAATTTTCATAATTTCCTCTTGCAACCCACCTATATCTTCATAAGTTACAGAAGGAATCTTATGCGCTTCTTCGCTTACAACTCTCTCGCTAACATTTATACGAGTTTCATTACCAACAATAACCACACCTTTTGGTTGAGTAGCAGTAACAATAAAGTAAAAAGGTGTACCAAGAACATTCACAACAAGTTTGTTACCCTTCAGATATGCTTTGCCATACATCCTCTCTTTAAAGAACATCTCCGGATCAACAGCAAACCTTATCTCCTCTGTTGGAGCTATAGTTATGCTTTGAGCAACTTGAGCATCAACCTTCTTAACCTTAACTTTCTCACCTAAGGAAGTTCCGGCATTACCTCGAGTAATACCATCTATTCTAATCACACCTAAACCCTCATCTTCTGGCCTTGCTCTCCATACTATTGCTGCTGCTTTACTTTGCCCTTCAATAAGAACAACATCCCCTGGATTTAAGTTTAGCTCCTTCATCGTATTAGTATCTAACCTTGCTATACCTCTACCCACGTCATTCTTATAAGCCTCAGCAACCTCTAAAACAACATAACCTTCCTTTTTCTCAATCATTTTATCACCTTAAATTATTATTTCTCAAGTTTTATTTAAAAAGTTTTCGGTTTGTTCGAAAAGATTTAGAATTACTTTAACTCACACATCTTTATCATAAATTCTAGTC
>JALWJP010000130.1:0-842 GCA_026997215.1 Nanobdellati archaeon | reverse complement strand
CAACCTCTAAAACAACATAACCATCTTTCTTCTCCACCATTTTCTCACCTCTAATTTATAATTAAATAAGTTTTATTTAAAAAGTTTTCGGTTTGTTCGAAAAGATTTAGAATAAAAAATTCACGAACGTTTATAGGCTATAACTAATACTTCTGTAAGAACATCAGGTATTTCTAATGATTTCACTCCAATATCATCTCTTGGATTCGTTAGAAAAGGTACTTTAGGAAAGGTAAAAATATCAAAATTACCTATAATAGCCTGATACGCAGTAGTATTAGGTAATTTATTTAATAAATAAGATGTTACTCCGTAAGGCATATTGAACAAACATAATACTCTTTCTTTGCGTTCCTTTTCATTCTTAACATCCTCAAGATATTTTTCTATGCTCGTTACAACATATCTAGCGTTTTTTAAATCACTTCCCCAATAGGATTTGTGTTTCTTTAATTTTTCAAAGAAAACAGAATAATCTTCTTTATCTATGCCTGTGATTTGAGCATATGGCAATCGTTGAGCTAATTCTAAAGTAAATAATCCGCAACCGCACCCCACATCGACCAATTCTCCTTTATAATCGCTGCCCACAAGATGCTCTATTAATTCTATAGTAGCGAGTGTGTCTATTATTATAGGAGGTATTCTGATATTGTAATAGTCTGGTGATCGTTCTTTTTTACTCCATTCTCTTATCCAGTCTAAGTATAAATTATAAAGAGGAGATTCATCGCCATACCGTTCTTCAAATAAGCCTAAAGATTTCTGGCGTACTTCGAGATATACCTTACTTAAGTTATTCAAGATGTCTTCTTTTAATATCATAATCATAACCACTTATG
>JALWJP010000129.1 GCA_026997215.1 Nanobdellati archaeon | reverse complement strand
GAATTAAAAGATGATATAGAAAAAATCATAAATCAATTTAAAAGCCAAGAAGATAAAAATAGATTTAAAAATATTTTAGATATACTTAAAAACGAAGATAAAAGAGAAGAGCTAGAAGCAGAATATACAGCCTTATTTATAACTGGCTATCCTAAAACTCCTTGCCCCCCCTATTTTTCAGCATATCAGACAGGTATGGTAGTATCTGAATACAGCGATAAATTATATAACTTATATGAAGAAAACTAAATCCTATAAGCGCTACAATTATTGCTAAACCTACTACTGATGCTATACCTTTATTTTTTGCTAACAAAGTATCTCACCCCAATAATAAGATTTTTTCCTTTATAATCAAGTACATAATTCTTACTAATAATGTCTTTTTTAGATGCTACGAGGCTATAGCTATAATGTTTTATATTTCCGTCTTTACTTACATAATCCCCTAATTTATAAGTAATCCTTAAATCGTCTATGCTCAAAGAAGCAGAAATAACTGCTGCTTTATCTATCATATCATTTACTTTACTATTAACCTTTTCATCAAAAAAATATATCCAACATCTTTTAAGAGTATCAATATCTAATTTCTCTATCATCTCCCCGTTATTAGCATAAGGCAAATGAAAGAAAAATGAACAAGATTGATCCATTAAAAAATCTAAAGGAATGTTGTCAGCGTAATAAGAAGTCCCCCATACTTCCAAATGAGGTCTGGTTATTTTTAACTTAAAATAAGCATTAAGAAGGCTAATAACCAACAAACTTATCCCTAAAACAATAAGTAGTATAAAAGGTATAGCAATTAAAGCACCTCTTCTATTCCTTACCATAACTTACGACCTCTACTCTACCTGCTAAATAACTTTTATCATAATAATAAATAACAGGAATTATTTGCCTGAACACAATCCTTTCATTTTTATAATCTATCTCACCTTCGAATTTTTTATAAAAAATAGGATCTTCTCCTTTATCTCTTGGTAAAATAAAAATAAGTTCGGTGTTCAGAGGCAAACTTTGACCCACACATGAAAGATCTTTTTTATGGCACTCTAGTAAAGCAGTTGCATTAATTATGTAAGGCGTTGCATGATTATTCAAATCTTTCAAAGTTAAGTTAGAGGCTCTAACAACCCATAAAGCATAGGTTGTTGCTTCACCAACAGAATAATCATAATGATAAGTAATTCTTGTGTTAACCACATAAAGAAATCCAGCATAAAAAATAACAAACGCAAACAATACCACATAAAAAATCATTTCCATTGTTTCCCCAAATTCGTGCTCAGCCATGTAACAACCCTCAGCACAGTGTTAAAGTGCTATCTCTATTCTCTAAACATATTTGCCTGCCTTTATAGGATCCTGCATTAGTGTCAAAAGGCAACTCATAAGAGAATGATCGTAAAGTACCTTCTGGTAATTTACAATTCCCTTCATACGCTATTCTTATATACCTCCCGTCCAAGGAAATAAAATACTTATCTGGAAGATCTAAAATGAAAGAAGCATGTTGTGTAGACATAACTGCATATATTGCCTCTCTCACGATCTTAAAATTAGTGGAATGTAACAAATAAACCAATTGGCATTGTTGAGGAGTAAAATACTTATAATAAGCGATAAAAATAGATGCTATGACAATAAAAGCTCCTACGCCTATTAAGGTATATTCTGCACCTTTCCGCATATATATAAATAGATTAGAAGCATATATAAAATTATGAGGGTATTTGAAGTGAGTTATGAAGTTTGTAATAAAGTAGGAGGAATCCATACAGTAATAAAATCCAAAGCAAGATACTTGGTTGAAAAATATGGTCATAACTATTATTTAATAGGTCCTGCAGTTAATAAGGAAGAAATGTCTGCTGAATTTGAAATGATAAAAGACAATCCCTTTCAAAAAGAATTTAAAGAATTGGAAAAAGAAGGAATAATCTGTTATTACGGAAGATGGAAAATAGATGGGAACCCTTTAACTATACTTATTGACTATAACAAACTTTGGGAAAAGAAAAATGAAATAAAATATATGTTCTGGGATAAATGGAAGATAGATTCTTTAAGAGCAGGTAGTGATTTTGAAGATCCTCTGCTCTTTAGCTATGCCTCAGCAAAACTTTTAGAAAAAATAGCCACTAAAAAAGATGTTTTACATTTTCACGAATGGCTAACAGGGGGCGCCTTATTAATATTAGGGGAAAAAGGTTATAAAACAATTTTTACCACCCATGCAACAATGTTAGGGAGAGTAATGGCAAATTATGTTGATAATTTCAACATACTTATAAAAAACTATAGAGAAAGGAATGAAACATTAAGTAATAAATTTGCATACGATTATGGAATAGAGGCAAAGCACTTAATGGAGAAAACAGCAGTTAATCATGCAACGGTTTTTACCACGGTTTCAGATGTTACAAAAGAGGAATGCATGGCTATTCACGGGAGGGAAGCGGATATATTGCTATATAATGGCTTAAATGTAGAAAGGTTTCCTTCTATTGAAGAATTAGCATACCATCACAAACAAAATAAAGAAAAGATTTTTGAATTCTTAAGAGCAATGTTATATCCTTATTATGATCTCGAAATAACGAGGAAAGATAGAGTAATTTTTATTGCAGGGCGATACGAGTTCAAGAACAAAGGCATAGATTTATTCATAGATGCCTTAGGAAGAGTCAATAAAGAACTCAAACAACAAAATTATAAAGGCAATGTATTTGCTTTCTTTTTCATACCTACTGCCATCAGAGGAGAAAAAAGAAAAATAGTGGAAAATGTTTTACTCTATCATTTTCTTAAAACCCACATAAAGAAAAAAATAGACATATCCTTACCTAAAGTAATAAATGCTATGTTTTTTGGTAAAGACATAAAACCAGAGCAATATGATGATGAAGAAAGAAGATATAAAATTTCAAAAATAAAAAATAATAAATATGAGACATTACCATTAACGGCATTTGAACTAAAATATCCAGAGGATAAAGATTTGATAATACAGGCATTTAAGAAAAATGAGTTACTTAATAGAAAGGAAGATAGAGTTAAAGTAATATTCTACCCTGCTTATCTCTCTCCATCAGATAGATTGCTTAATATGAGTTATTACGATGTTGTAAGAGGAGCAAGCATAGGTATATTCCCTTCACTTTACGAGCCATGGGGTTATACGCCAGTAGAAGCAATAGCTAATGGAACCATTGCAATAACATCATCCACTACTGGTTTCGCTAAATATTTATTAAACAAAAAAAGTTCTTTTAATGGCATATATATAATAGAAAGGGAAAAAAAGACATATAAAGAAAGTGTTGAAGAGCTAGCTAAAATCCTTAAAAAACTCGTTCTTATGAGCAAAAGAGAAATAGCTCAAGAAAAATATTTAGGTAAAGAGTTAAGCTATGAATTCGGTTGGAGCAACTTCATAAAATATTATTTCAAAGCTCATGAACTCGCACTGAGGAGATGAAAATGTTGGAAAACTTTTTAGTCATACTACTCCAACTCTTGATCAATGTCATTCAAAGTTTTTTTCTTTTAATTGCCGGATTTCTTAGTAGTTTAAGAGACCTAGCCATTTATCTCAATAACTCATCACCATTAGAACAATTTTTAATAATAAGCATTCTTATGCTTCTTACGTGGTTTGTTCTAAAATTCTTTATTTCCTCCGTGAAATCGTTAATATTCATAGGTGTTGTTTTTTTAATACTTCTTGTTTTATTACTTCTACTTATCTAAGCTAAGAAAAGAATAATTTTTAAAATTGATAAGGCTTAAATAATACCAATGGGCCTGTGGTGTAGCTTGGTTAGCACAAGGGCTTGCGGAGCCCTTGGCTCGGGTTCAAATCCCGACAGGCCCGTTAGTCTTCCTTAGAAATTAAAGAAATAGCTTCTTTTTCATGATAGCCTGTACCAAAATTATAGTCAAATTTACCTTCCTCTAAAGAAAACCTTCCTGTGAATATATCTCTTGAATCCCGTGATAAAGTAACATAAAACTTATTATCAAAAACGTGCTTAACCTCTACATCACAATCAGGATACTTGCTTTTCAAGTAAGTTTGCAATTTTAATGCTGTTTTCTCATAGTCTACCTTACCTTTCTCATCTTTAACAATTATTTTATCAACATCTGCATTAATATTGTTTTGCACCTCACCACCAAGCACATTTTGATAATAAAACTCTTTTCCCATCTCTACCAAAGCCATTGAAGCAGCTGAGATACCTGTGCTGAAACTCCAAGAACCCCACCAATAAAGCACAGAATCGAATGTGCTCATACCTTCTGGTTTTTCCTCAATAGCCTGATACAATCCAAATAATGTAGGTCCCCATGCAAGCCATCTCAAAGTATCGTGTCCAGACACATATTTAGAAGTAAGTTGATTTATAAGAGTAGAGGTTGCTGTACCTACTGCTACCTCAGCAACATTAATTTTTCCTTCATAAATCCAGGAATTAATACCGGCAGTTATCAAATTACTGGCTATCTGTGAAGTAAGGGTTTGAGTTGCAATTTCTTTAGTTGCACTACTAAACCCTTTAAAGCCCATTAGTGTACATACTGCAGAATACACACCTCCACCCAAACCACTTATAGCTTGAGGCAATTCCATAACAAAAGATCTATGATAGCCTTGTTGCTGCGCATCATACTCCCTTCTTAAATCAGAATAAATAGTGCTATAAGAATCCCCTGCCATTAATCTATCTTCCACATCATATATCTCATTAGTCACTTCCTCATGTTTTTGTTCTATGTTCTCTAATTGACTTTTCATTGATTTGCTCATAAGTAGTGCTCCTCCTAAAGTACACACATAAGTGTAATCGAAGAAACCAAAGCACAATCCATCAGCTTTCCCTAAACTTCCATGATCTTTAGCTTTAGAATGACACGTAGCTCTTTTATGAGGTTTAACAACCATACATCCTATAGGACAGCCAGTATGTTTAGGTATAGATAGAAATTCTAACTTTCCTTTTATACCTCCTTTACCAAAAGCATTAGCTCCAAAGGCAGCATCTATACCTGCAACACTCAGTGCTGCCTTAGATGCTCTGCTCGCAATACCATTTATCTTATCTCTTTGCTTCTCTAATTCCTCTTTCTGTTCTTTTAAAGAATTTAACTTCTCTGTTAATGTGCCGTAACTATTCTCCATAATAAACTTGAAAGGTATTTCTTTGGTACCTTCTCTATCCCATGGTCCATCACGTATCATTATCTTTACATACAAAGGAATTTCCATCTCCTGCATAGTGTAAGGTATTGCACCTGTAAAATCATCCATTAAAAAGTCAAGATTAGGAAGCATACAATAAAATTTCATACCTCTTTCTCCATACTTGAATGAATTAATGCCTTGGTACTCGCTATTTAAAGGAACGCATGTAGCAGAGTAGAAATCCCTAGCATTGCCTAAGGAATAATAAATAGAATGTAATTCAAAATCGTCGGTATGGTACATCTCAGGCACGCTAATAATTACACCAATACTACTAGCAGCAAAACTACATAATGGCTGGTCATAATTCACATTCCCATAACCATAATCTTGCTTTAAAACATCCCATATCTGCTGAGTCGAAATAGTAGTTGAAACCCTATTGGCATTATAATCCTCATAATATTTTCCTACATTCACAGGAATTATACAAACAGGCAAATCAGTTAAAGTTTCTTGTGAGGTTTTATAAGCATCCTTAGAAAGCACAACAATTTCGCCGCTAAAACTAATAGAAGAGTAAGTTGATAAAAGCTCATCAGGTATAACCAATGTTAAGGTTTGAGATGCAAATTCTTCATCCACATGATCCCCTGAAGCATAATATGCAAATACTCCTATTGCAGAAACATAAGTAAATTTCTCAACACTCTCCAAAGTTGTAGCACAATACACCTCACTCTCCTCATTAACTTCACATTTTGGTTTAAGTTCGTAAGTTTTCTCCCCTGTATCCACAATTAATTTAATACCCTCATATCCTTCTAATCTGTTAGTTGCCAAATCAGGAGCGTTGCTCTTTAAAATACCTTCTAGTGTTAAATTAAAAGCAGATAGATCACATTTATAATCTTCATCTATAGCGCAACTTACTCTTCCTTCTTCATCACTAGGCACTATAGAGATCTTTGTATCCACAATTTCATAAGAGAGATCTTCGTATGAGGTTATATCAGTACTAAAAGATACGCTTTCTTTAGATATATAATAACTTACCTCATTATTAAGCGTTGTAGTAAACATAAATGTTCCTGTTATTTTCTCGCCATTTAATTTTATTACACTACCAGGTTCAAAGTAACATTCAAACCTCGCTGAGAGATCTTGATGCTCTGTTATCTCACAACTCATTCTATATTCTTTCCCATCTTCTGTTAAAAAAGATCCCTGACTTAAAGAAAAATCAGCATCTGTAGGTATGCCTATAACATCTATAGTTATATGTCCTGAAGGCTCAGAAACCGAACAATAAGTACTTCCTACTACTGCACTGCATTTTATTTGAGAGTCTATCACCTCCACATTAGTTGTAAAAGCAGATGAAAGATCTTGCAATAAAGTAGTTGCTGTGAATACAGAATCATAAGGATCTAAAGAGAGATCAGAAACATAAAGCCTACCTAAATAATAGACATCAAATGTTAAAGTTCCTTGATAATGTAATATACCTCCTTGAACCACAGGAATATTGGAACATAACATTCCAGAAAGAAGATGAATGTTAGGGAATACACAATCATACCTTAGCCTCTCATCTTCTACCTTTCTACATTCTACGCCGGTTAAGTAAAAAGTGCGGGTAGAGCCAGAAGGAAAACTAACAGTTAATCTAAAATTCTTAAAAGCAAGATCTCTTTCTCCTATATCCTTATAATTAATTTCTGGGTATAAAGTTAAATAAAAGGATTCTCTACCTCCATCATACATCTCTATACAATAAGTACCTTCATCAGCATTATATACTGATCCCTCTAAATCCTCTCCTCTTAACTCATAAGATACAGAAGATAAAGTGAAAGGTTCATACACTACATTACCTACTTTTAAATTAAGAGTATGCTGGGTATTAAACTCCTGATCATCATACACATAAGTAAACAACACATCTATATTAAGTTGTTGAGGTAAAGAAGAACCGTAATGTCCAGAAATAACAGGTAAAGTGCAGAGATAATAATCAGAGGATTGTTCACATTCTATCTCCTCATTAAAGTTATCCAAACTTGTTCTCATTTTTACAGAAGTAATATAAGTAGTATCAATACCTAAAACTCTAAATTTAACTATTGCTTCTTCTGCTAATTCGTAATAATCAGTACCTTCTATATTTCTAAAAGTGTAACTTTCTTTGTCTAAAACCACTTCATAATTAGCATTTTGCTGAACATAACTCTGAACCTCTTCTGCTGTTATCAAGGAAGTAATAAGTACAGGTAAAGAAAAAGTAAAGGAAAACTCCACTGGATCATTATCTCCCATTGTTGCCTTAACATTTAAATTAGCATTAATACTTACTTGATCATTTTCTGATAAATCTTCGGTAGAACAAGTAATTACGTTATTAACCTCAAAATCATTTATCTGACATTTTGCTTCTATCAAATTCGCTTCATTCACATTAAAAGTACAAAAAGATAAGGGTATTAAATCAATAGAAACCCCGTTTAGATCTAAAGTCAATGCGGTTATCTCCATATATTTAGGATTTAAGAAGTTAGAGCTAAAGTAAAGGTTAATTACTAAAGGATCTCCTCTATCTCTAATATCAGTACAAGATTTATGATATGCTTTAGCCTCTAAGTCCTCACCTTCAATTTCGTAAGAAGTTAATTGTAAATTTAAAGGTTCAGGAGGTAAAGCATTAACACTTATAGTTATTGATCTTTCTTCCTCATAATCCCTACCATCATAATTAAAATTAATTCTAAGATTGAAAGAATAAGTATCGCTTACAGTGGTTAATTCAAAGGGAGTTATATAACATTCATAAGCTATGGAAGCTACGCTTTCTGTTCTAAAACTGCAGGATAGGGGTTGTTGATAATTATCTATAGAGGATCTCACGGATAAAGAATCTTTGTCAAACTTCATTGGATCAATGTTTGTCACAATCACATTAAGTTTGATAACTTCCTTTAAAGAATAATAAGGGATACCTTCAACACTTACAAAATCATAACTGCTTTTCTCAGGAGATACTTGTAAATTTAACTCCGCATTTCCATACTGCGGTAAAAATAACATCATTAAAATGCTTAATAAAAGCAGTTTCCTCACGATGCTCACCCTATTTTATGATTTACAGCAATGATATTACAGCCGTTTTGTCTCATCTTATTAACCACTTCATTTACATTACAACAAGAATCATCATTTAATAAGCAATAATCTACCTCTTGAGATTCAAGCATGTTATAAGTTTCAGGATCACAGGTAAAGGCTATTGTTTTTAATCTTTTACATACATAAGCATTTGGAAGTCCTAAGTTAAGAGAATAGGTTATTTCATAAGGCTGTTGACCATACAATTTCATACCACACCCATCTTTAACAAGAGTTACAAGATCTTTTTTATAGAAATTATATTGATCATTAAAGTTATTTAAACCATATTTTCCTGCTGCTACTTTATAAATATTAAGATAACCATTTGACACATAATCATGAGCGGTTTGTATTTTTTCAACTTTTATTACAGGGACATACAAAGTTATATGAGAGGCGTCATTAGACAACATAACAAATTGTATGTCACTTAAATAAGTTACTTCATTATTAATGTTAATAAATTCTTGGTTAAAAGTGGTAGGCAAAGAAGAAAAGATTTGGGCACGCACATATAAATTAAGAGGAGGTAAACCCACCACATAATTCTTTTTCTCTGGATTAATACCAATTGCATTAACAAAAGCGATATTGTCTTTTGTTAAATAACTTGTTACCTTTTCCTCCACATCTTCATTTTCATCAAGCTTAGTAGGATCATAAACTAACAAATCATCTTCTGAAAAAGTAATAATTCCTTCATAATTTTCATCTAACTTATCCTTAACCTCACAATAATCCAACCACAATAGCGCATTAGAGGATCCCAAACCAGGAATATGAGAAGAAACATCTAAACTATATCCATAATTAGGGTTATGTATGCTTCCATCATCATAATAGGGTTTTGATTCAAGATTAGCATGAGCCACTATAAATTTAACCTCTACTTTGCGTTCTTTTAAAGGAGCTAACAAAACATTAATGAGCAATACTTTAGAAGGATTAATGATATCATAATAAGAAATATACCCATCTTTTTCCACAACAAATAAAGGATCGTTACTATTAGAAGGAATCTTAAACTTTAGATAACCATTAGAATCTGTTTGTCCTACATAACAACCTTTATAATAAACATTAGCTCCTTCAATAAATTCTCCTGTGCTTTTATCTCTTACTCTCACTGCCAATTCCATACCTGTGGGAGAGCACTCTTGTTGAGAAGAAGGAGAAGCAGGTGCATAAGGATTAGAATTATCAACAATGCCGTCTAAAACAGTAGGCGCATAAACCAACTCATTATCAGGATAATCATCGTAACCACAATCTTCTTTTGGTACCATGTTTTCAATCATACTAAACTCCGCAAAATTATAAACAACATCTCCTCCCACTAAATCATCTTTCACCGAAACTATATAAGCGAATGGGAAACTATAAGAGAAATCATAACGTTTAATGCATTCAGGAACAGGGGCAAAAGGATTGTAAGATAACCATTCATTATTACTTACATGCACACCCTCTCTAAATTTAAAAGTGAAATCGTCTGGTTTTCTTAGAACAATGCTCAATCCTTTATAATCTTTTAATAAAAATTCGGTTGCCCCTACTTTGATTAAATTATAGTGAGGCGGATCTTCTGGCTCTAAATTCAAAGGTTTAAAGAAGTCTATGTTTGCCAAAAGATAACCATATAATCTATAGAAATGATCGGTTAATTCTGCAGCAGAAAGGCTTATGCTATCTCCGCATTTTGTTAAAATACCTCCTGTTGGCAAATAATAAGGATCTGCAGAATAAAGTAAATTAATCATATAAAAATCAGTAAGCCTTAATTTAGACATCATCTCTGTAAAATTAGTAGCAAATTCATGAATCTCTTTCAATCTTGTAGGCACCTCCAAAAAATAATCAGAAGGCAAAGCCATACCTTTATATTCTATATTAAGATCTGCAAGAATCTGAACTTTATCATTAAGAATATTCAAACTTAAAGCATTTATTCCGTAAAATCTAAAATTCTTATCTTGTTTTTCATAGGTTTGCATTTTTTTATAGAAATAATAAGTTGTTCTTTTTTCTAAAGAGTCTTTTATTTCAGAAAGAGAAGGATAATGGTTCTCACCACAAACCCTATATAATGCAACATAATTCATTGCATAATCCACAGATTTAGAAGGATAATACTCACCTTGATAACCTTTAGGATAACCCCCGTTAAACTCTACTTCTTTCAATGCTTGTATAAAAGCAGATGTTAAAGCTTGCTTTATTTCCTCTCTCTTTATAGTTTGCTGGTTACTCATTCCCGAGGAGGCAGCTTCTCCTATAGCATTACCAGTAAAATTAAAGGAATTATTATAAACAAAAAGACCAGTAATAATTATTAAAGTTGTTACTACTAAAGCACCTACGGATACCGCAAAAGTTGCTTTTCTTGTCATAATACAACCTCAAAATCAAAAAATAACTGCTTATATAAATACTCGGGTTTTATAATACATTGATTCGTATCTAAATCACATTTGTAAATTTTCACTTCAAAGGTATAGGTTTTAGCCTCATCATCTTCCTTTTTTAATTCATCTGTAACTTCTTTTTTAGGTTTTATAGTGAATCTAACTTCTCCTGCTTCATTTGGTTGAATAGGTCCTAACTCTAAACCTGTTTCCAATTTTTTATTACTTATTTCAAATTTATTTAGATCAGGCGAGGACAAAACTACTAAAAATGAACGAGGTTGAGAATAAGTATTGCCTACAACAATAGCTACTTCTAATTTCTCATTTGATTTTATTGTACTTTTACCCTTTAGAATAGTTGCCTTATCAGTAGTGCCTTGAAGTATATTAGTTTTGGCTTGTTCTAAAGCACTATCAGATATACCTTTTATGCCCTTCATGGTGCCAACTATCCAGCTAATGCCTAAACCAAGAATAATAACAGCAAACACCACGCCCACGATCATACCTAAACTTATTTGATATCCTCCTTTTTTAACTTTTTTAAGCATAGACTCACCTAATAATATTATGATGTCTAAAACATATATATAATTTTTTAATTTTTGAGAATGAAGGATAAAGATATGAAAATACTCCGACTCTATAAGATTCTTTTAAAAAAACACGGCCCTCAAAATTGGTGGCCCTGTGAAGGAGAGAAATATGGTAATGAAGAAATTGCTATAGGGGCCATATTAACGCAAAATACTTCGTGGCGTAATGTAGAAAAAGCTTTAGAAAATCTAAGAAAATTCAATCTTTTATCTTTAAACGCTATTTCTAAAGTTCCAGTAACACAAATAGCTAACCTTATTAAACCTTCTGGATTCTATAACCAAAAAGCAAAAAGATTAAAGCTTTTCGCATCATACATAACCGCTAATTATGGTAGTTTAAAGAGATTCTTTGAGCAAAATAAAAGTTTAAATGAATTGAGGAATGAATTATTAGGATTAAAAGGTATAGGAAAAGAAACTGCGGACAGCATATTATTATATGCGGGATTTAAGCCTGTCTTTGTTGTAGATAAATACACATATAGACTATTTATCAACGAAAAAATATTGCAACCAAATGAAAAGTTCGATTATGAAAAGATAAGGTCAATGGTTGAAGAAGAGATAAAAGAAGTTAAAGATATGCAGGAGTTTCATGCTCTCATTGTTGCTGAAGGAAAAGAAAGGAATGCGAATAAAAAGAAGAGAAGCAGGCATAAGTAATACGTTTGTATTACGTGTATTACATTGTAATACACATTAATTTTTTTGTTCTTCTGCTTCTAATAAAGCAGCTGCTAAATCACCGCTATGTTTTTCTAAAAGTTTCTTAGCTTGCTCCTGTGATAAAGAGGCTTTTTCCATTAGTATGTTAATGTCTTCTTCACTTATTTCCAAAGTCTCTTTAGTTTCTTTTTCTTCAACCTTTGCAGCAATTATTTGAAAGGTAATCATGCCTTGACCTGTCATTTTTTTCACATCTGCTGGCTCTATCAAAATCTCTTTATCCTCTGTTTTAATTATAACCTCTTTAACATCTTTGATCTCTTCCATCTTAATACCTAATTGCTTCAACATTGCTGCCATTTGAGAAGGATTAACAGGAAGCATTCTATCACCTATAACCTATATATTTATCAAAATATTAAAATATTTTCATGGAAACCATCAAAGATCTTAATGCATATATTGTTTATAACAACAGGCTAGAGCAAATGGTTGAAGTTGAAATCAATAGAAAATATAGGGGAACCTCTCCATCTGGAGCTTCTAAAGGATCCTCTGAAGTAAAGTATTTGAAAGCAACAACAGCAATCAAACGTTTAAAAGAGATATTTCCAAAATACATAGGCGAAAAAATAGATTTTGAAAAATTAGATAGAGAAGTAAAATTACTAAAGACCCGCTTAGGAGGAAATGGATCAATTGCCTTTTCCTTCGCATTATTTAATGATTCATTTAAATTAAAAGAAGATAAAACTTATTATTTTCCTTACCCTCTCGGTAATGTAATTGGAGGAGGCGCACATCATGGATTCGCATCCTTCCAAGAATTTTTAGTTTTACCTTTAAAAGCTAA
>JALWJP010000128.1 GCA_026997215.1 Nanobdellati archaeon | reverse complement strand
AAAAACTTTTTATGTATAAGATGCATTGCGCTTATATTAAATCAAGATTTCTGGTTTATTTTCTCAATAGTATCAAAAACTATCCTATGATGTTCGTGTCTATTTGAAAGAAAAAATATCTTGTAATTATTACTTAAAGAATATGCTAAAGAAGGCACCAGGGATGCTGCAGTTTTACCTATACCTGTAGGAGCGTGAACAAAACTTATAATACCTTCATTTAAATTCTTTAGAATAAAATCCATCATATCTTTTTGACCAGTCCTTATAATATCAAAAGGAAAAAGTTCCCTGAGCATAAAATTTCTTGATTCTACACATCTTTAAAAGAATTAAGGTAGTGAGGGTTGCCGTTAAGAAGATTCGGAATAAAAAGGAGAAAGGGGTTTATTAAGTAGTTGCGTATACCTTTCACTATTTTTTAAATATTTTTGAATATTACGCAAGCCTATTTTTGTCTCAGTAGGAAGATGCCTTATTAAAGCATAAAGAGTGCCTATACCTTTCCTTTCAAACTTTTTTAATTTTGCAGGTCCTAAGTTGTAAAGTAACCATAGTTTTTCAGGTGGAAAAAGACGATATTTCTCTTTATCCGGAGTAAAATAAGATGGTTCCCTTCTAACATATTTTACATTTTTCCCTACCTTTATAGCCTGTAAATGACCATAAGTTAGATAAAGATAATAAAAATATAAAGTACCAATCTTAGCATTATCTAAAGCATTACTTTTAACTTCTTTCCAGGTAGGAAAGCCATAAGGATAAAAATGTTTAGTTAATAAAAAGAAAGGTGCATATACATACCTTATATCTTTCTCTTCCTTAACAGATAATTTTTTATTAATCTTTAATATGCTCGTAAAAGTAGTAAGGTCAGAAGGATGACACGCATAAATATTCTCAGTGCCAGAGGCGTCAAGTTTATTTTTAGAGATAGCATATATTCTTTTAACTTCTTCATATGCTATTCTTTTTAACTGCATAACACCATAAGCATTAGATCTAGATTTAGCATTTGCATTAAAACTACTTTCTGCAAAAGCAACGGCTTTCAGCACCTCACCTAACCCCGTTAAATCTCCTAAGTAGTTGAATAAATCATTATAAGTGTAAAAATAATCAGAGTTCTTTTCATTTTTGATCTTTTTTTGTTGAAAGTAAGAAGGAGTTAAATAAACCTCCTTTATAATATTATAAGAACTTACACCACCCTCTACGATAAACGCAAATAAAGTAAAAAACGCTACAGTATTCTTAACAACTTCATATACTTTATCACTTATAGGAAAAAACTTTATCATAAAGTATTACTTTATAGTAATTAAGATTTAAAAAACTTAAGGTATAGCGATAACGAAATTCATGTGAAAAAATGAAGTTAACATTTAAAAAGATATATAAATATATAAATATATAAATATATCGAGACATATAATAAATGTAAGAGGGGAAAGGAGGGTTCTCTATGGATTGGGACATTAAAGTACATAATGTGGTTGCTTCTATGAGGGTAAACGAACGCATACCTCTTACGAGGTTAGCAGAATATGTGGAAAATGTTGAATATGAGCCGGATCAGTTTCCAGGTTTGGTGCTAAGGTTAAATGAGCCTAAATCCGCAGCATTAATATTTAGTAATGGTAAAGTGGTTAGCACAGGTACTAAGTCTGCTCGTGAAGCAGCTCAGGCCATAGATAGATTACTAAGCATATTCAACGATTTATCTATACCTATTAA
The DNA here is from genome assembly GCA_026997215.1 of Nanobdellati archaeon. GTDB lineage: Archaea > EX4484-52 > EX4484-52 > EX4484-52 > JAADEF01 > JAADEF01. The sequence goes on along the minus strand of JALWJP010000128.1, from coordinate 1,406 downwards.
AAATGAGCAATACAACATAGATAACGTGGTTGCCTCCACTCACGTAGGAAAACCGCTTAATCTTACAAACATAGCTTTTAATCTCGATGAAACAGAATATGAGCCGGATCAATTTCCAGGTTTAGTCTATAGGCAAACAGAGACAGGAGTAGTGTTTTTATTATTCAGAACAGGTAAGATAATTTGTACTGGTGCAAAATCAGAAGAACAAATAATTGAAAGTTTTAAGGTGCTTTATGATAAACTAAAAAGAATAAAAGAAATTTAATTCTTTATATTTTCACTTTTATTCTTATCCATATTGCCAATAAAAATGCTAAAATAATAATAATCAGCTTAATCCAGTCCTCTTTATTTAAAGAAAGTTTATTAACTAGCCTTTCCTTTTTGTTTGTCATGCATATCCACCGCAAACACACTACTTATACCCTTTTGCATAGTTATGCCGTAAACTCTATCTGCTTTCACAACTGTAATATCATTATGAGATATAACTATAAATTGGCTGTCTTTGCTATATTCTTTTATAAGATCGCCTATTAATTCTGCATTCATTTTATCCAAAGCAGCATCCACTTCATCAAGCAAATAAAATGCCGATTTTTTATAATGTTGTATGGCAAATAAAAATGAGAGTGAAACTAAGGTTTTTTCACCTCCTGATAAGGCATCTAAATGTAAAAGTTTCTTTCCTTTAGGTTGCGCCTTAATTAACAAACCAGAATCTATATCTCCTTCCTTTTCTAATGCAATCATAGCCTTTCCTTGAGCAATTTTCTCAAAGATTTTTGCAAAACTCTCGTTTATTTTATTAAATGCTTCGAAAAATAATGCCTTTCTTTTTTCTTCTATTTTCTCAATCATCTGTTCAATGCTTTTTTTCTCTTCTTCCAGTTTTTTAACTCTCTCTGCATATGCCTCATATTCCTTCTTAAATTCCTCGTAATCCTCAATAGCTTTCATATTTACTATCCCTATTTCCCTTAAAGCTGCATTAATTTTTTTGATCATCCTATCTATCTTAAGAGGATCTTCAACTTTTAATTCTTCTGCTTTTTCTTTATATTTTTCAAATTCCTGCATAACATTATCATAATCGGCCTCTAACCTAGCTTTCTTTATCTTAAGATTATTAATTTCACTTTCCAGTATAAGCATTTTCTCGTAATATGATTTCCGTTCACTCTTTAATTTTTCTAATTTTTCTTCTAAAACCTTCTTTTTATCCTGCATCTCTAATATTTCTTTGCTTTCTCCCGATTCTTTACGTTTTAATTCTTCTAAGAGGTCTTTAAGATCTTGAAGTTCCTCTTGCAACATCTCATTATCTTTGATAAGCAAACTTATCTTCTTTTCATATTTTTCTATATCTTTCTGTACAGCATTAGTATTAAGACCTCCTTGAC
>JALWJP010000127.1 GCA_026997215.1 Nanobdellati archaeon | reverse complement strand
TGGAAGGCTGATGCTCTAGCCAGCTGAGCTACGCCCGCTCATTGGTTGCGGGGGCATGTTCTTCAACCTGTTTGCCGCCCGCAGGTTCTAAGCGCTTCCTGCTGGTTAGGTAATATAGTCGGGTCTTCAAAATTGTCAATGGGGAGGGGGTATGTACTAAGAGGTGGCTACTTGAAATTTCCCGCCTTTAAACAATTACCTTTTTAATGTTTATTGCTAATTAGTTTTAAATCATTCAAAGAGTTGGTTGTGAGTTCCTATCCGGATCAGAATGAGATTTCCATTATCAATTTTGTAGATTACCAGCATGTCACCACCTAAATGGAACTCTCTAAAATCGCTCCATTCTCCTACAAGTGGATGGTCTTTAGCTTCAGGAGGTAGAGCTTCGCCTTCGAGCAATAGGGAAACATATTTTATAAGCTTTTCAAATTGTTTATCGGTAAGATTAACCTTCTTTAGATCTTTTTTAAATTGTTTGTGTCTTTTAAGGGTTAACACCCTGTTTAACCTCAGAAACAAGGGATTCAAGGGAAACTTCTTCTATGTTCTTTCCTTCTCTAACCTCCTTCAAAACTTTGCGGGTAGTTTTATTGGGGATACAAATTTTGAATGGAATTCCTCTTTCGAGAACGACCTGCGTCAGGAATATGTTCACAGCATCTGATAGGCTTAAGCCATATTGGGAAAGTATCTTTTTAGCCTCTTCTTTAACCTTAGAGTTGAGATAGAGATTACTACGTTCCTTTCTACCGATGACTGCCATAACAATCTCCTTGAAGTTTTGCTTTTAAATATACGCAAAGTTTGTGTTATGACAATAAACCGTTGAGAGTGTTTGGGAACTGCCAGAATTATTGGATACTAAAGTACTATAAAGAAGTACGGTACACAGAATTACGTACTAAGAGTACTGGGATGCCTATGACAGGAAGTTCTGCTTAGGAAGCTGCAGGAAAGGCAGTGAGAAGATCCAAATATCCTGAAATATTTAATAAATATTTAATATTGGCGGAGGAAAACAGAACTTCAGCGAAGAATTCCTGCGAGTATTCACAGCTGACAACCAGCTATTAAAACCAAACTTACCACTTAATTTAACTACAAAAAAACTAATGTCTTCTGTAGATTTAGGCACTTCTCAACAGGCTTACTATCGACATTTAGAGAAACTTGTAGAGTCTGGCACACTAAAGGTTGAATCTCAGGGCAGAAGAAAGCTGTATAGCTTTGAGAGACTTTTAGAATTATTAACCTTTGGTACTTAAAGAATAAATAATATACTAATTGGCAGATAAACTATTATTCTGTCAAGAAAGAACTAAATATTGTTAGATTTGTCAAAGATTTTAGAAATGCCTGAAGAATCCATCATGGCGGTTAAGAGAGGAGCCGGCTGGAGATGATAAAGAGGCTCTACAAGCGAGAGAATCGGAAAAGTCATTTACTTAGTATAGTAGGACAGTGAACGGCTTCAAGAAATTAAGTTGAATATTTCATTGGCTACTTCGATGGATTTTAGCGCTTTATCTTTGCCTGCTTTCGTTAACACATAATAAACTGTAGTTATTAAGTCACAACTCGTAAAAAGTTCAGTTTTCTTTTCTATCAATCTATCTATAACAAGGATAGAATATTCAGAAAAAGGTCTATCAGGAATAAATAAATCTAAGATTACATTGGCATCTACAAAAACTTTCCTAAATTTCATTTCCTTTTTCTGCTTTTAATTCTTGACATGTTTTATTATGTGCTATCCCCTTAAAGTATTTTCTGTTGGCTTTTATCCACTTTAAAGCCTCTTTTCTTCTCTTTTGCCTTAGTTTTTCTATTTCTTTTTCTATAAGCTCTTCAATAAGAACATTGTAGGGTTTCTTGTAAACTTCTGCCAGAAATCTTAAATTTCTAGCTATATCTGAAGATATGGCTATTGTTGTCTTTAAATCTTTCTCCTTGATTTTCATCATACTCTCCAATAGCTATAAGCTTAGGTATATATGTAACCTGTTTCTGCTGTCAAGGATAGAATGTTTAAAAATTGCCAGAATTATTTGGATACCTATTGTTCTAAGCATATCTAAAAATCTTGGGATTCGTTTAACAGACTACTATCCAGGAATTAAAGGAAAACTTATAATGCTTACATTTTGTTAAACCCAGTATAACAGGAATAACTGGTCTATTTTAATAGGCTGGAATAACGGGTTTTACTAAAATTCCTGCTTTTCAACAATAACAGGTTTTGCTGTCAATTTCGTGAAACTTTACAAACCCGCTTGTCGTAGTTGTATGGGCATTCCCGCAATAACTAAAATACCTGAATTGCCGTTATTCCCAACGTACTGGTTAATACGGAAGAGAAGATAATGAGGTTATGACGTTTTTATAGGCATTACTTAAAATGCTGATTGTTGAACTACTGTAAGTTTAACAGTAAAGTTTGATTAACGGCATGTAGGGTTTGACTGTATTGTCTTGAAACCCGGCATTTCAAGTTATGCAGGTAAGAATTAAAACTTTCCCGTATGGGTATGGTCTTTACTGGATAACGACAGCTGTTCCGTATTATGGCTTAATTGAATATGATCAAAGCCAACTTTATAGAATTACCTCTTGCCTTCAAAAAGGTAGGCTAATATATTGTAATCTACCAGGTAGAAATTTGAGAGGTGGATATGTGGGACAAACTGGCAGAAGTTGAAAACTGGATCAAGGAAAGATGCGTAGCATTGGCGAAAGAATTTGGAAATAAACCTTTTAGACTGGAAGATGCTGAACAAGTTCTAAAGAAAAACAGGCTTGAAATTGAGAATGTAAAGGAACTCCTGTCAGAACTCCGAAAAAAAGGGCTTCTAAAAGTAGAAAAAGACCCTCAAGATTTCAGGAAAAGCATTTATAAACTTCTTTTTGTTGAGGAAAAACTTGAGCCTACAAGGGACAGGTTAATAAACTCACTTAAAGCTGCAGCAGATTACATAAGGGGAGGAGTAGATTACAAGGTTTTACTTGTTTTTCTCTTTTATAAGGCATTAAGCGATAAGTGGCTTGCAAAGGTCAATGAGTATGAAAAAGAAGGATTTTCAAAAGCACAGGCGTACATCCTTGCAAATAGTGATTATTACGTTCTTTGGGATGAAGATGAACAGAAACTTTTAACGTGGAATGAAGTTACAAAAAGCAGAGAAACCATTATAGAACTTGCTAATGCCTTAACAAGAATTTCAAGGCTTAACGAAAAACTTTCTGATTTACAAAAAATCGTTGATATTCTTGGACTAAGAGGCTTCATTAATGAAGATAACCTTCACACTATTGAAAGCATTGTAGACGTTTTTAACTCCTTAGACTTTTCAAAAATACCTTACGACGTTATAGGTGATGCTTATATGTGGATTCTAAATTACTTTGCTCCTCAAAAAGCAAAGGAGGGAGAAAACTATACTCCTGAAGAGATTGTAAGACTTACTGTTAGTTTACTTGATGTAGAGAACGGCTCTACAGTTCTTGATCCAGCTCTTGGTTCTGGAACTATGCTCATAGAATCCTGGAGATATGTAAAAGAAAAAGAAGATTCTGATGTTCAGCTTGAGCTTTACGGACAAGAAAGAAACGAAATAATGGCAATCATTGCAAAGATGAACTTAATTCTTCACGACCTTAAGAATTACGAAATCTTTATAGGAGATAGCTTAGCTAATCCCCGTTTTCCAGCTTGCGATTACGTTGTTGCTAATCCACCTTGGAATCAAGACTACAACGTAAATGCACTTAAAGAAGACCCGAAAGTAAAAAAGATCTACACAACGTTCGCAGGTGATGGTTTTCCGTCAAAGCAATCAATGGATTGGGCTTGGATTCAATTAATGCTTTACTTTGCAAACAAAAAAGTTGGTATTGTCCTCGACAACGGAGCTCTGTTTAGAGGTGGTAGAGAGAAGAAGATAAGGCAGAAGATTTTAGAAAAGGATTTAATAGAAGCAGTTGTTCTGCTACCTGAAAAGCTCTTTTACAACACGGGAGCTCCCGGTATTGTAATGGTGCTGAATAAGAACAAGCCAGAGGAAAGAAAAGGAAAGATAATCTTCATCAACGCAAGTAACGAATACGAAAAACATCCAAATGTTAGAAGACTCAACAGACTTGGAGAGGAACACATAAAGAAAATTGTTAATGCCTACAGAGAATTTAAAGACATCAAAGGATTCGCCAAAGTTGTCAACTTAGAAGAAATAAAAGAGAAAGACTACAACCTGAATGTAAGCCTTTACGTTTTCCCTGTTATTGAAGAAGAAAAAATTAACCTTGCTGAAGAGCTTAAGGAATTTAAGGAAATAGAAGAGAAGGAGAAACAGACAGTAGAAACAGCTATAAGCTACATTGAGAAGATAGTTCAACTCTGTAACTAACCATATAAGGGGGAGGAATAAATGGAGTATACAAAAGAAGAATTAAAAGAGTTTATGCTCAAAGAGATTGAAATAATACAGGACATTATCAAGCGAATGGCTTTTAACTCTTTTATGATAAAAGGATGGACTGTTACTCTTGTTACCATAACCTTGTTACTTAAAGGCTCAAAACATCAAGTTTTAATAGCTTTTATTCCTTTAATGGTCTTCTGGTTTTTGGATGCTTACTTCCTGTGGCAAGAAAGGCTTTATAGAAAGCTTTACGAGTGGGTAGTTCAAAACAGAATGAAAACAGACAAATTCTTGTTTGACATGAACGCTTATAGATTTAAAGATAAAGTGCAATCCAAATTAAGAATCATGTTCTCCATTACTTTAGGATGGTTTTACGGTTCTATTTTTGTTCTCATACTGATCTATACATTCTTCCTGTTAAGGGGGAACTAATAAATGGCAAGAAGAGTATTTTTCAGCTTTCATTATGAACGAGATGTATGGAGAGCAATGATTGTAAGAAATAGTTGGATTACTAAACCAGACAGAGAAGCAGCTGGATTTATTGATGCTGCAGAATTTGAAGAAATAAAAAGAAAAGGCGATTTAGCAGTAAAAAATTGGATTAACAAACAGCTAAATGGTACATCTGTTACTGTTGTTTTGATAGGTTATGAGACTTATTTACGAAAGTGGGTTCGTTACGAAATAGTAAAGAGTTTTGATAAAGGAAATGGACAGTTAGGTGTTTTTATTCACAAGATCCGGAATAGAGATGGATATACTGATTGGAAAGGTAAGAATCCGTTTGAATATCTATTGCTTTCTATCGACAAGTATGGGAGAGGGAAATATTACGAACTGGATGGAAAAAGGTGGAGACTTTTTGAGGAGTATCCCAATTGTTCACGAAGATTTAACCCAAAGTTCTGGGGAGGAAATTATCAGTTTTCTAACTTCTACGAACTTTACGATTGGATTGATGATAACGGATATAACAATATAGGAAACTGGATAGAAAAAGCTGCAAAACAAGTAGGGAGGTAGGAAGTGTCTTTTTTAAATGAATCACTACTAAGAGAAAAAAGTAAAGTTTTTAAAAAGAAATATGAATCCCTTTCTTTTGAATATCTTGTAGAGAGTGAAAATCAAGCACAAATTACAGTTTTTCTTTCTCATAGCCACAAAGATAAAGAACTTGTTGAAGGTTTTATTGAATTACTTGCTGAACAAGGTATTTATGTTTATGTAGATTGGAATGATTCAAGTATGCCGAGAATTACCAATGGAGAGACTGCAAGAAGAATTAAAGAAAGAATAAGGGAACTACAACTATTTTTCTTTTTAGCAACTGAGAATGCCTTAAACTCAAAATGGTGTCCGTGGGAACTTGGAGTTGCAGATTCTCTTAAAAGCTGGGAGGACATATTAATAATTCCAGTTGCTGATCCTTCAGGTCAATTCAAAGGAAACGAATATTTGCAAGTTTATAAACATTTGGAGCTAGTATGGAATAAAGAAGCCTACATAGTAACTCCTAATTTTCCCAGAGTAGGTCAAAAAATTATTTCTGAATCCACCATACAAGAATATGGTGGTACTTCTTTAAAAGGTTTTATTAAAAGGAGAGTAGAATGGTAATACAGAATTTACAATTCCACAAAGAGAAAAATTTAAAAAAGGTAAAAAGTAGTAGCATTGCATTCAAGATTCCTGAAGATTGGAGAATTTCAAAGCTTAAGGAAGTTGCAAAAGTTGATAGTGGAAATACAGCACCTCAAAAAGAAGAGCATTTCATAGATGGAAAATATCCCTTTATCCGAATGCAACACTTAAATGTGTTGAAAGAAAATAAGTTCGTAAAACACTTTGACTTGATAAATGAGAAGGCTGTAAGGGAAAAGAAATTAAAGTTATTCAAAAAAAGTTCAATACTCTTACCTAAAAGTGGAGAATCTATAAGAACAGAAAAAAAAGCTATGCTTGAATTTGATAGTTATGTAGTAAATCATTTAGCTGTAGTAGAAGTAGAAGATACAGAAAAATTAGATAACGAATATTTGTTTTACTACTTTAGACATTTTAAGCTATCTTCCCTAATCATGCAAACAACAACTCCGTCTATTAATTTATCTACTATTAGAGAGATCGAAATCCCACTCCCTCCCCTTCACGAACAACGCAAAATTGCTCACGTTCTAACAACTATTGACAAAGCCATTGAGGAAGTTAATAAAGCTATAAAGAAAGCCGAAAGGATTAAGAAAGGCTTGATGCAGGAATTATTAACGAAAGGCATAGGTCATAAGAAGTTTAAGGAGACGGAAATAGGGAAGATTCCGAAAGAGTGGGAAGTTGTTAAGTTAGGAGATATTTTAATCCTCAAAAACGGGGAACGTCCGAAATTATCTGAAAAAGGAAGTTTTTTTGTTTATGGAGCGAATGGAATTATGGGACTCTCAAACAACTATATTGTAGATAGTGACTATACAATCATAATTGGTAGAGTTGGAGCTTCAGGAGAAGTTCACCTTGGAGGAGGAAAAATTTGGGTAAGTGATAATGCTATTTATAGTGAAAGCTACAATAAATCTAACACCTACTTACCATTTATTTTTTATTTGCTTAAATTTAAAAATCTTAAAAGCTTTGCTATTAAGACAACTCATCCGATAATTACTCAATCATTCCTTAAATCATTCAAAATTCCTCTTCCACCTCTTGAAGAACAGAAAAAAATCGCTGAAATCCTATCAAAGTGGGATAGAGTTATAGAACTGAAGAAAGCTAAGAAAGAAAAGCTTGAAAGAATGAAGAAAAAGGTTATGGAGCTTCTTCTTACAGGGAAAGTGAGAGTTAAGTAATAATTAAGGGAGGGAAGATGGAAAATTTCTTCTCTGAAAGATATGGCTTCCAAAAGAAAGATGTGGAAGCGCTTTTAAGGACAAATTCTAAAGGAATGACAAAAGAATTACGGACATGCCTCTGGAATGTGTACTACGATACAAGTAAAGCTTACCTCGAATTCTGCAAAGAACAGGGAGATTTATTTGTTGAAGCATTAGCTCCATCTGAGAAAAGAGGGTTGTTTTACGAAAGCTTTATTAAACCGCTAATATCGAACTATATAGGATACCCTCTCAATGAAATTGAAGGAAAATCTAAAGACTTTATAGAAGATGTACTTTATAAAATTTTCTTCAAATTTCAATGGTTTCAAGTTTATGATCTAATAGAACTTTTAGCTGAAACACTGAAAAACAATAATCCTCGTCTCTTTAAAAATTTTCAAGAACAGGTAAATACTGCCTTAAAGAAAGAATTCGCTCCTTACCGTATAGTAGAAGGGAAAATAGCTCCTCTAAATAATGAAGAAGAAGTAAAAAGTGTTGTTTCAGCATTTGAAAGAACGAAAAACGACAGGTTTCATCCGGTTCACGAACACTTAACGAAGGCTCTTTCCCATCTCGCCGATAGAGAGAGTCCTGATTATGAAAACTCAATTAAAGAATCCATTTCGGCGTTAGAGAGTTTAATGAAAATCATTTTCAATAATAAAGAAGTGCTTAGTAGAAACATAAAGAAAGCCTGTTCAGAATTTGGCTTCCACAAAGCTTTTTGTGATGCAATAGAAAAACTTTACGGATGGGCAAGTGATGCTAAAGGGATAAGACACGGCAAAGGAGCAAATGATGGTAGAGCTTCTCTATCTGAAGCGAAATTTATATTTGTTATAGCTACAGCTTTTATAAACTATATCTTAGACATCGTATCAGAAAAGTAGGGGGTTACGGTGCCTCTTCAGAACGAACTTTCACTTCACAAAGAAATAAAAGCAAAGCTTGAAGAAACTGGCTGGCTAAACGGCAATAAACTTTTAAAGTTTAAAGAACATTCCTTAGTTGAAGATTTCTATTTCCCTAAATTTCTTGAAAAAAAGATTAAGGAAATAAATGAAGAGCTTTTCTTGAACTTAACTCCATCAGAAGAAAAGGAAGTTTTAAAAACTGTTCATAACGAACTAAAAAACGCAACAGAAGAGAGAATCCTCAATTATCTTAAATACGGCATTCCAGTTGTTGTAAGAAAAGAAACTCTCCTCGTTCAACTTATCGATTATTCAAATAGAAAAAACACTTTCTTTTACCTATATGAAGCAAAATTTAAAGGTTCTCCTCAAAACGTTAAACCTGACTTTACGCTGTTTATTAATGGAATTCCTATTGCCATTATAGAAGTAAAATCTGAATCAATTCCAGTATCTTATATAACTGCCGTTAATCAGATAAGAAGATACGAGATTTTTAGCCCTGAACTTTTTAGATTCGTTCAGTTTGGAATCGCTTACGGTGATGAAAAATACTACACTCCAACATTTCCAAACTGGAAAAGAGAAACTAAGGACTCACGAATTTATCGCTGGAATAGTGGAATCTTTGATTTCCTTAAAGTAGATAGGGCTTTAGAGTTCCTCAAGTATTTCATTTTCTTCCTAAAACCAAAAGAGGGAGAAACTACAAAGCTTATTGCAAGACAAAATCAATATAGAGCTACAATAAAGGCAATAAACAGGATAAAAGAGTATTTAAATGGATCTAAGAAAAACCGCGGACTTATATGGCATTGGCAAGGAAGTGGAAAAACTTACACGATGTTCTTTATAGCAAACTACTTCTTAGACCTTTACTACAGTACGAATCCCCTTGTTTTCTTTGTTGTTGACAGGGAAGATTTAGAAAATCAGCATGAAAGGGTCTTAAAAGCTGTACAGGATGAAAAGTTTAGAGCTCTTTTCAGGAAGCTTGAAAGCATAAAGAATTTAGGAGAAATAATTAGAGTTGCCAAAGAAAGCGAAATGTCAGAGAACATAATCCCAAGAGGCGTTTTCTTAACAACCATTCAAAAATTCCAAAGAGGTGCTAAGCAAAGCGATGGACTTAGCGAAGAAGAAGATAAAAAAGCAACAGCAGAACTTTATACTCTTCTTCTAAATCTTGGTAAAAGCTATCTTGAACATCTAAAAAATGCAAACCATGAAGATTACCTCAAGCACGTTCGTGAGCTTGAAAACCTGGATGATAGAGAAAAAGAAAAGTATCTGCTTGAGCTTGGAGGTGTCCGTAAAAAGAACGTTCTTTTCCTGATAGATGAAGCACATAGAAGCCAATACGGACTACTTGCTGCAATGAGAAAGATAAGTTTTCCTGATTCAATTACTTTTGGATTTACAGGTACTCCAGTATTTAAAAACGAGAAAAACACATTTAGAGAATTTTCGTATCCCGAAGATGGAGAATTCTACCTTGATGTTTACTTTATAGGAGATTCCATTAAAGATGGCTTCACTCTTCCAATTGTTTACCGGGTAGTTAAAGAAGGAGAGATAAAAGCTGAAGGCGTAAAGATTAGACTGAGCGAGGAGGAAATAGCAGGATTTATAAAAGAATACATGGAAAAGAAGGAAAGAATAGAAGACCTTCTTGAAGGAAGAATATCAAAGAAAGAGCTTAGAAGCCATATAACAAAGGCAAAAGTTATTCTTTTAAACGAAAAAAGAATTGACAAGCTTGCAAAGTACATCGTTGAGAGGATAGAAGAAGATACTGAAGGCTTTAAATACAAAGCTATGGTCGTTGCAGTTAACAGAGTTGGATGTGTAAGGTACAAAAGAGCTCTTGATAAATACTTAGTTGAAAAATTTGGAGAGAGAGCTAAGAACTGGACAGAAATCGTTATGACCTATAACTACAACGATATAGATCCAGAAATCGTAGAGTACAAAGAAGAGCTAATAAAGAGAAGAAAAAATAACGACCTAAAAAGAATTAACAACGAAATTCAGAACGATTTTCTTGAAAAGGAAGAACCTAAAATCCTTATCGTTACAGACATGCTACTTACAGGCTTTGACGCTCCTATCCTAAAAGTAATGTATCTTGATAAACCTCTCTACGAGCACAGGCTCCTGCAGGCTATTGCAAGAGTTAACAGAACTTATTCTGATAAAAAATTCGGTCTTGTTGTTGACTCTTTCGGACTCATGGAGCACCTTACCAAGACTATGGCAATCTATAACCTTCTTGCCGATGAAGATAAAGAAATTAGAGAAGACTTTAAAGCTAACCTAATGGAATCTATAGAACAAAAGTTTTCCGAGTTTGAATACAAGCTTAAACAACTTAAAAACGAACTTAAAGACCTAAAAGTAGGTAATGAAGATGTAAGTATTGATATTGAAATGCTTAAAGAAAGTTTCAAGAGTGGAGCTAACAAAGAAGAAATTCAGTCAAAAATAAGCACAATAGCTATGTATCTTGCAGATGACAATAAATTACTTTCTGCAAAGTTAGTCAGGATAATAAATGAAATGAAAACTTTACTTAAGATCTACTCTGCGCTTGGAGCATATCCCAAAAAGCTTGTTTACGTTGAAGATATTGAAGCTATTGCTTATATATACTACAAGCTTAAAAGAATCACTTCTGGAAGAAAAATAAAACTTGGAAATGAGTTCTGGAAAGAATTCTTAAGCTATATACACAATCAAACTGTTGTTGAAGAGTTTAAAGAAGTAGGAAAAACAGAATTAAATCCTGAAAGCCTAGAAAAACTCATAGAAGATCTGACGGACGAAAAGGAGATAAGAAGAAAAACAATACACGCAGTTGCAGATTTTTACTTTAACCTTAGAGCTCTGCTTTCCGAAAATCAGCACGACCCTGTTTATAAGCAAATAATTGAAAGACTTGAAAAACTAAGATTTGAATGGATAACAAGAGCTATCAACACTAAAACCTTTCTTGCGAGACTAAGAGCTTACTATGACGAGATAAACGAATACCATAAAAAGCTCTCTCAAAAGACAGATGTAGAGAGAGTTATAGAAACTCTTTCACACTATATAGAGAAGGAAACAGGATTTAAAACCCAATTCAGTAGTACAAGGAATGTCTTGGAGAATGCCATACGTAATAGAAAACTTAAAAAACTTACAGAAGAACTAAAAAAGAAAATAAGAACTGAATTACTTAAAGATCTTTTTCGGGCAGGTATAAATGAAAAACAGTCGGAGAATCTTGCTTATGAGTTAACAGATAACTACTTGGTTAATGAACTGGAGAAGATATGGAAAGAGTGAGAGAGATCTTGTACGAATTAGTAAGAGAAATGGGAATAAATGAAACTGTCAAACTAAGAGTTGTTCCTATGAAGCAGAAAGTAGCTTCTTTATCTTTTAAAACAAAAGTTTTAAGATTGAATAAAAAGGCTGTGAAAGTCTTAAGTAGAAATGAGCTTAGATATATAATAGTTCATGAGCTTATCCACCTGAAAATTAAGGATACTAATCATGGCTCTTTATTCCTACGTGAAATGGAAAAGTATTATAGTTTTGAGAAGGCTTATAATTTTGAAATTGAACTGATTAGAAAGTTACTATAAGGAGGAAATTGGAAATTAATTCTTCATCAAAAGATGTTTTCTAGTGAGGTACTTTTATAAGAGCATATAGAGGGAGTGCTAAAAGTGTCAAACCAGAACTCGTTGCCACCAACTTTGATAGAACGGACAAAATCCTTGATAGGTTTTATGCTTCTGCAGATAGCAGATGAGGACTTACAGAAATTAGATAGAGATTACCCGAACGGGAAGTGGAAAGAGATACTATTAAAATTGCTTCTTTATCCCAAGAGCAAATGGAAAGAACTGGGAGTTCCAGATTACCTGATGAAATACGAGATAGTGAACGAGGACGAGGAGGATTAACAGAACTATATGCTGATTTCCATTTTAAAGAAAAATTGCTCATAAAATTATGTTGGATTGTCTCCAGACTTTGGACACCTTGAACACAAGGGAGTAAATTTGTTAGGAAAGTAGCCAGAAAATACGGTATATCCTCTAATATCATCAGAAGCCTATAAGGAATTCTGAAGATGTTATCTGATTGGTTTATTTCTGCTTTTAAGATAGCTTTTCCTTGATAGGCGGTTCTTTCAGGTGGCGTTTAATCTCTTTTATAAAGAAATTTTTAACTTCTAAGTACCTATGGCTGTATTTAAGTGCAACGGTTGTTCTACCAGCAAGGTAGAAATTTTCAGAAATTCCAGATTCTACAACTAAGCCTAAAGTTTTCTTTTGCTTTTCTGTTAAATTCTTCATCGATTACTTTTAAAGCAAGTTTCCAGAAATTTCTGTTTAGCTTATCCAAATAGGTGCAGATTATCAAGAAAGAGCTTCTTCAGAAATTCTCTGTCGTATTCCCAGTAAACCTCCCTCGGATTATTGTAGAGCATCCTCCCGATGATAAGTATCTTCCTATTGTTTACCCTGTCCCAGTTATACTTAAGTTCCTTTTTCTTTATCTCCTTCTCAGGATGACGCTTGTAGGCTGTCATTTTTTCTCCGTTTGACATCTTAGCTAATCCGGTATTCCTTGATCTCAAAATATTAATGGATCAAAGGATTTGCAATTACTTTAGCCCTCTCTCCTTAAGTTTAGTTCATTGTATGTTGTGGTATCAAGGAAAGCTGATCTTATT
>JALWJP010000126.1 GCA_026997215.1 Nanobdellati archaeon | reverse complement strand
AAAGAAGTTTAGAGGAATGTTTATTAAATGGCTATATTGTTAAAATAACACCAGATAAAGAAAAGGCAAGATCTTTAAAGAAAATAGCATTGGGGAGAGTTAATTTCATCAATAAAATAAAATTAACAAATGAGAATGCTCAATATATATTTGAGAGTTATTATGCTTCCTTCAATGAGATTATACAAAGTATGGCATATTTGAAAGGATATAAAATACTAAATCATATATGTTTAGGGTATTTATAAAAGATGTACTGAGTATGAAAGAATCTTATGAGATGTTTAATTTTCTCCGGAAGAAAAGAAATTCTTTAGTGTATTATGGAGATATGATAGAAATAGTTGGCTATTGCTTTAATAGATCAATGTAAAAAGTTAATAAACACCTTCTTAGAGGAAATTAAGAAATTAGAGAGATAGTAACAAAATCTTTTAAATAATGCCTTTTATAACTATGCTTTATGAGGAATGTTGTTGTGGATGTAATAATACCTTACAGTAAGCATCACACTCCTAAAAAATTTTTAGAGAGAGCTATTAAATCAGCTGAGAATCAAACAATTCCTACAAATGTAATTGTTATTGAAGATAAGTTATTAAAAGGTCCCGCATGGGCAAGAAACCAAGGAATAAAAAGGGCTAAATCCAGATATATAGCATTTTTAGATGCAGACGATTTCTGGAGAGAAGATAAACTGGAAAAACAAATAAAGAAAATGAAGGAAACCAAACAAAATTTTTGTATTACTTATGTAAAAAATGTAAAAACTAAAGAAATATTAAAAACCAAAGCAGAAACACGTGAAAGGTTCTTAATAGATATCTTTCTTTTGCAAAACATAAGTAGCATCACTTCAACGATTTTGATGAAAAGAGATAAGAATCTTGTCCTTTTTGACGAACACATTCCAAGGCTGGAAGATAGGTTGTTCGCGTTTTTTAATTCTTATATTTATGGGTACTGTATTGTGAGAGAACCTTTGACATATATAGAGAAGCATGGAAAAGGGTTGTCTAAAAGCACTGATCCACAAGAATATTTAAATTCTTTATATTATTACAATAAGAAAATTAAACAAACTTATCCTCAATTTGGAAGATTAGATAGGCGGTACTGGGGAAAAGTTTATTATGAGGAAGGTAAGCTTTTTTATAAAAAAGGAAAAATTATTTTTATAAGTCATTTTATTAAAAGTTTAATGAACTATCCTTCTATTTATTGGAAAAAACTGGTGAATATTTATGATAGTGGATAAAGAGTGGATGATGAAATTAATTAATGAAGCTATTAAACATTCGACATCAAAAAAATTTAACTTTATAGACAGATTATTATTAAAGTTAAAAAAACGTTATTGTACTCCTATTTCATACTATGATAAGTTGTGGTGTATAGATTTTTTAACATATATTTGTAATAACAACCCTAATTTAGATTTAAGTTGGTTTGAGGAGGAAGATATAAAAGAGATATTAAAGTTTATTAAAAACAAAATTTATATTGCTTTCAATAGTGTATGTGTTGAAAATTATTACCTATATGAAAAAGAAGATAAGAGATATTATTTATCGTATGTTTCAGATTTCAAAAAAAATGTAAAATATACTAGACAGTATACTCTTATAACTTATAAAGGTAAATTATTTCGTTTAAGAGGCAACCTTTCTTTTTCTACATATATATCTGTATTTTATCACGAATTAGGGATTCGCTATATTCCTACAAAAATATTGAATGATTTAAGCAATAAGGATATGATAGATGGTGGCGCATACATAGGAGATTCTTTAATAGTTTTAGACTCTCTAAGACCTAAAAGAATATTTGCTTTTGAACCTGAAAAAAAGAATTTTATTAATCTTCAAGAAACAATAAAAATAAATAGGTTTAATTCAAAAATAATTCCTTTGCAAAAGGGATTATATGATAAAGAGGTTATGGCTTCTATAGAAGGAAAAGGTGCAAAAGCAAAGATAGATAATAAGGCCAATAATAATGACATTTACCTCACTACTATCGATAGCATTTCCAAAAAATATAATGCAAATATTGGATTGATAAAATTAGATGTAGAAGGATATGAATTGGAAACAATAAAAGGTGCAAAAAACACAATAATAAGAAATAAGCCTGTGTTGTTGATATCTGTTTATCATGCAGGTAAAGATTTCTTTGAAATTCCTCCTTTACTTAAAAAATGGGTACCTGAATATAAATATAGGTTTTTAAATCTTAATAGAATTTCTCCATTTTCTGAAAGAATATTACTTGCATATAGGGGATGATCTTATGACCTATCCAAACCTCTTAATTGTTGGTGCAGCAAAGAGTGGTACTACGTCTTTACATAACTATCTTAGTACCCATCCAGAAATATTCATGAGTGAAATAAAGGAACCATACTTTTTAGCAATAGCAGATTTAGATAAAGATGTGTTGGAGAGCATATATGTAAATTACGTTATCTCGTGGAAATCATATTCTTCACTTTTTGAAAAAGCAAAGAATTTTAAAATCAGGGGAGAATCAAGTGTTATTTATTTATATTATTTTGAACATACTATCCAAAACATCAAAAAATATATTCCAAATTGGAGAAACATGAAGATTGTTACGATTTTGAGAAGTCCTGCTGAGCGAATTATCTCTCATTACTATCACCTTTATCATTTACAAATTGAGAAAAGATCCTTAAAAGAAGTACTGATTACAGAATGTTCACAAAAAAGAGACAAAGAAGAAATAAGAAAGCAACCCTTACCAATAAAAGACTACTTCGGTATGAGCTTATACTCCGATGCCATAAAAGCATATAAAAAAAATTTCAATACTAAAATATTTTTATACGAAGAATTCAAAGAAAATCCTCTAAACGTTGTACAAGAAATATTTGAATTTTTAGATGTTGATAAGGAGTTTATTCCTCCTAACCTTAATGTGAAATATAATGTAAGACATAAAGAAGCGAAACACAAAATTCTTGCAGAAGTATACATGAAACTGAAAGAATGGAAAATGTCGAGAATACTACCTTCGTCAATAAGAAAAAGCAATTTTTATATTAATAAGGTATATAAACCCATTAAAAATCTAATTTTCACTAAGAAAATTCCTGTTTCAAAAGAAGAAATATTGAGATTAAACAAAGACTGCTTTGAAG
>JALWJP010000125.1 GCA_026997215.1 Nanobdellati archaeon | reverse complement strand
CTATTCTGATAATCTTTATGCACTGCTAACCATTCAATCTCTATTTCATGCGTTCTTTCAAGCAAAGACATGAAACCCACTTCCTTTCCATTATAAAAAGCAAAATACATCTTACCTCTTAATGATTCTATCTCTTGTTTAGAAGGTTTATAAAATTCAAAATTCACGGAATTTGAATTCTTATGTATCTCAAAAGCTTTATCTATATCGTGAAATTCATTGATCTCCACTTTATTATCTCTTTTTGTTTCGTTGTTTTTAAAATCAAAAACATATTCCATCTTAAACTCATTTCTCCATTCATCATAGTATTTTATTGTTCTTTCCTCAAAACCACTATACTCAAAACCTACATACTCATAGCATTTCTTCGCTGCTATGTTCTGCTCATCCACGTAGAGTTCTACTCTGTGAAATCCTTTTTCTCTCGCTATTTCTACAAGTTTCTTAACAAGTTCTTTACATAAACCTTTACCCCAGAATTTCTTTCTTATCCATAAGCCAATCTCTGCATAGGTTTTCTTAAATCTAACTTCTCCTATACCTGCGGGTTCTCCATCGTAAAGGATTACTATATTTTCACAACTTTTATCATCTAACTTTTTCTTGATCCATTCTCTCTCATCTTCAACAGTCAATGATTTATTTAACATAGCAAAATTTAGCAAAAAGTAATTCACTTCTTCATCACTAATCTCAACCAGCCATTCCGCATCCTCTAATCGTAAACCACGAAAGGAAATGTTTATCATGCTCGCACCTTTGACAACCGCTTCTATGACATGGTATTACCTTATTTAATTATATATGGTGACATATTATGTATTAAATTGTTATTTGTATGGATTATTGGAACACTTGCTAATTTATTTTATTGCTAATTTAATAGAAAAGTTTTTAAAATTAACCAATAGTTTTATTTTTGAACACCTGCAAAAAGAGGCGAAATCATGGCTCATGATAAAACTAAGATGCAGAACATTGTAAGAGTTTTGAATACGGATTTAGATGGCGATAAGAAAGTATATCATGCGCTATTAAGGGTAAAAGGTATTAGTCATAATTTCTCAAGAGCGATTTTAAGGGTTGCAGAAATCGATGAAAGTAAACGATTAAAGGATTTAAGCGAAGAAGAAATAAAAAAGATAGAGGATGTTGCAAACAATCCTTTAAAATACGGCATACCTGCTTGGATGCTTAATCGTAGAAAAGATTATGAGACAGGAGAAGATAAACACATTATAGGAACCGACATAGAACTTACAATTAAAGCAGATGTTAATAGGTTAAGGAAAATAAGAGCTTATAGAGGTATAAGACATGAATTAGGTTTACCTGTAAGAGGTCAAAGAACGCGAACCTCTTTCAGGCATGGAAGAACAGTAGGTGTTATTAGAAATAAAAAATAATTGGTGAGTTAAATGGGTGATCCACGACGATTTAAAAACCACTATCTAACTCCTAAAAAAATGTATGATAAGTCCAGAATAGTGGAAGAAAAAAGATTAAAAGAATTGTATGGTTTAAGAAGAAATAAAGAAATAACGATAAACAAAACGATTTTGAGAGATTTTAGGAAAAGGGCGAGAGCATTAATTGCAGAAGAAAACGAGGAAGAGCGAAAAGCTTTATTTGGAAAGTTACAAAAGTGGGGTTTGTTAGGAAAAAATGCTGAGTTGGAAGATATTTTGAAATTAAAGGTGGAAGATATATTAGAAAGAAGGTTGCAAACATTAGTTTATAGAAAAGGATTAGCAAGAACTCCTTTGCAAGCAAGACAATTTATAGTTCATGGTCATATAAGAGTAAATGGTGTAAAAGTTACAGTACCAAGTTATATAGTTACTGTGGATGAGGAAAATACTATTGAATTAGACCCTGCATCTCCTCTTGCCAAACAACATAGTGTTGATCAAGAAAAAGGTGAGATAAATGAGTGATAACAAACCTCAAGAACAAAAATCAAGTTCTCTTGGTAAAGTAGGTATAGTTCATATTTATAGCAGTTTTAATAATACTATAGTGCATATAACTGATATTACGGGGGCAGAGACAATAGCAAGATATAGTGGAGGTAATATTACTGATAAAGGAAGATTAAAAGGTACTCCTTATCCTGCTATGCAAGCAGCTAAAAAAGCAGCTGAAGAAGCTTTAGAAAAAGGAATTACGAAAGTATATGTTAAAGTAAGGGCACCCGGAGGTCATGGTCAAAAAATACCCGGTCAAGGAGCACAGCCAGCTATTAGGGCAATTATTCAAGGTGGTTTAAAGGTTTTAAAGATAGAGGATGCAACACCTATACCACATGATAAAACAAGAAAACCAGGAGGAAAAAGAGGTAGGAGGGTCTAAATGAAAGTAAAAGTGTTAGAGGAAGGTCAAGATTATGTAAAATTGAGATTGGAAGGAGTAGACGCAGCACTTGTTAATGCTATTAGGAGAAAAATATTAAATAGTGTGGAAACTGCGGCTATTGAATATATTGAGGTTAATAAAAATACTTCCGGTTTGTATAATGAAATGTTAGCCCATAGATTGGCTATGATACCTTTTACTTTTGCGAAAGTTATCCAGAATAGGAATAGATGTGAGTGTGAGGATATAAGTTGTGCTAAATGTTCTGTAAGGTTTGTTCTTAAAAAGAAAGGGCCAGGAGTAGTATATAGTGGTGATATAAAAACAGTACATGAAGATTTTAAGCCTTTAATAGATAACATACCTGTTGTAAGATTGTTGGATGAACAGGAAATAGATATTGAAGGGATCATAACTTTAGGAAGCGGGAAGGATCATGCCAAGTATATTCCTGCAGTTGTTGGTTATGAAGAGATTGAGGAAAATAATATTTATGAGATGTATATTGAGAGTATAAGTGCACTAAAACCATTAGATATATTTAAAGAAGCTTTAGATTATTTAGAGGATGAACTTATTAAATTAGAAAAAACTTTATAAAATCATAAGATTATGTATAATGGTGATGCAGGGGTCCCCTAGCCTGGTCAATGGGGCAGGACTTAAGTTCATTTATCATATTGATGAGAAATCCTGTGGCTTAGTGCCTTCGCGGGTTCGAATCCCGCCCCCTGCATAGCAAGGGGTTTCACCCCTTCGCGAACCCCATCCTTATGGGAGCCACCATCACGCTAACGCGTGAGGTGACTATCTTCG
>JALWJP010000124.1 GCA_026997215.1 Nanobdellati archaeon | reverse complement strand
AAAGTAGGTAAGCATAACAAACTCTATTTAAAAAAGTAAAATTTTAAAACTTCTTCATTTTTATTTAAGATTATGGTAGATAAAAGAAAAAAAGACTTAGGTGTTGCTGTTAAAAAAGATGAAGATTTTTCTGAATGGTATGTTCAGGTTGTAACAAGGGCTGGTTTGGCAGAACATTCTCCAGTAAAAGGATGTATGATAATAAAACCATGGGGTTATGCTATATGGGAAAGAATACAGCAATACCTTAATAATAAATTCAAACAACTAGGTATAGAAAATGCTTATTTCCCTTTATTAATACCTAAGTCAATCTTAGCTAAAGAGGAAGAGCATGTAGAAGGATTTGTACCAGAAGTAGCATGGGTAACTAAAGGAGGAGATAAAGAATTAGAAGAACCTTTAGCTATCCGACCTACCTCTGAAACTATAATGTATGCTACCTTTTCAAAATGGATAAGAAGTCATCGAGACTTGCCTTTAAAAATAAATCAATGGGCCAATATAGTAAGATGGGAAACTAAATCCACTAAATTATTTCTAAGAACAAGAGAGTTTTTATGGCAGGAAGGACATACGGCTCATGCAACTAAAGAAGAAGCAGAAGAAATGGTTAAAGAAATGCTAAACGTCTATGAAACCATGGCTAAAGAATTATTGGCTATAGCAACCATAAAAGGTAAAAAAACAGAAAGTGAAAAGTTTGCAGGTGCCGATTACACCACTACCATCGAAGGTCTAATGCCTGATGCCAAAGCACTTCAAATGGGCACATCACATCTCTTAGGACAAAACTTTGCAAAAGCTTATGATATAAAGTTTTTGGGCGATGATGAAAAAGAACATTATGTGTGGCAAACATCATGGGGTGTAAGCACGAGATTAATAGGCGCCTTAGTGATGGTGCATGGTGATGATTACGGATTGGTTTTACCTCCTGCTGTTGCTCCATTCCAAGTAATCATAGTTCCTATATGGTTTAAAGATAATAAAAAAGAAGTATTGAATTATGCTAAAGAAATAAAGAAAAAAATTGAAAAAATATGTGAAGTAAAGATAGATGAAAGAGATTATGTTACTCCTGGCTTTAAATTTAATGATTGGGAATTAAAAGGAGTTCCTATAAGAATAGAAATAGGAATGCGAGAAAAAGAAGAAAATAAAGCAGTAGTTTTCAGAAGAGATACTCGAGAAAAAGAAACAGTAAACATAGAGGAACTGCCATCAAAAATAGAATTTTTATTAAAAGAGATACAGGAGAACTTATATGAAAAAAGTAAATACTATCTTGATAATCACATATTTGAAGTAAATAGTTATGAGGAACTTAAAGAAATAATTTTGAAAAGAAAAGGTGCGGTAAAAGCAGGATGGTGTGGTAAAGAAGAATGTGAGAAAAAAATTAAAGATGAAACAACAGCAACACCAAGATGCATACCTTTCAATGAAAAAGTAAAGGAAAAATGCATAGTATGTAGTAGAAAAGCCAAGTATACAGTTATTTTCGCAAAAGCATATTAGAAAAGGAGAAAAAATGGAAATAAAATTATGTTCGTCATTTTTTTCGAGAATTAAAGGTTTAATGTTTCAAAAAAAAGGTAGTGCTTTATTAGACTTTAAGAAAGAAGGTTTTTGGGAAATATGGATGTTTGGAATGAAGTATGATCTAATACTTTATTTTTTAGATAAAAATGGTAAAGTAGTTGATAAAGTTTATGCTAGAAAATTAACTTTGAATCCTTTAACATGGAAGGTCTATAAAGGAAAAAAACCATATAGATATGTACTGGAAATAGATGTAAGAGATAATAATAAAATTAATTTTAATGTGGGTGATGATGCTTTAAGCTTTATCAAACAATCCGCTAAACTCATCTAGCATTAAAATAAATACAGCATTCGTCCAACCAAAACCTTTTTGTAAACCATATCTTTCTGTTTTAGGTAAACTTCCGTTAACTACATCATATCTTTCCCAAAAAAACTTTGTTTTATCAAATACCTGTTTGTTAAGCTTGACCCATTTAGAAGCTATACGGTAAGCATCATCCTCATACCCATAATTTAATAAACCTTTCACTATAATCCAATGCTGATGGGCCCACCCACTCGGATAATCATGTTGTTTATGAGCATTCTGAAGTTTAATTAACCCTGTTTTTTGAGTGTTAGCTACACCATATTCATATTCCAACTGAGATAAGTTTTCAACTAAAGCTTTTGCTTGCTTTTTATCTGCCAACTCTGCCCATAACGGATAATAAGAAGCAACCGAATAAAAAGAAGATGTAGATTCGTTTACATAATCATAATCAAAGAACATTCCATGATCCTCATCCCACATTAACTTGTTTATTGTTTTAGCTCGTTCTTTAGACCTCTTAGCATACTCTTTTTTCTTTTCTTTTTCCCCTGCCATCCCATATATTTCCGATAAATCTTTCTCGTATTTATAAAGCAACGTATTTAGATCTACAGGGAGGAAATCCAAACACCTATCTTGGAATCGTGATGTCATATCCCATCCGGATTCATGTTCTGCAGTAAGATGAGTAATAAAATGATCGGCGTATCGAGAGAGATCTTTATAAACTAAGTGACTTTTATTTTGCCAATAATGTTTTAACTCTTTTTCAGCAACATTGGCAATATTTATTAACCATTCTTTATCTCCATCATATTCGTATACTGCTAAAGCCATAGATGTTAAAAAAGGAGGTTGTGACATACCTAAATTATAATACCTGTTACGTGCTGGGATTATACCGTACCTTCTGAACAAATAAGCAAAATTATTCACCATGCCTTTAGCTAATGCTATTTTTCCTAATCTTAATAAACCTAAAATAATAAAGTAACTATCCCAGTAGAATTGATCATATTTAAAAAAAGAATGATTTGGTGCAACATATGGAAATGGCAAGGCTATATGAACTCTTCTATGAGTGTTCAAATAAAAAGTACTTTTTTTGAACATAAACTTTATATACCTAATACATTTCTTACAATTACTATATTCTTCTAACATAATTATCTATATATAGATTAAAAAATATATTTTTTAAATATGATTGCGAAGTTAAAGAAAGGTCTGAAAGTAGGAAATTCCATTATATTAGATGGAAATAAAGAAGGAAACCTTCCTGTTTTTATTTCGCATGCACATGAAGATCACTTACTTT
>JALWJP010000123.1 GCA_026997215.1 Nanobdellati archaeon | reverse complement strand
CAGAAATGATTCTCAGATTTTATTCTAATTGCATATAAAAATAATGTTATAGTGTAATATTCTGCATAATATGCCATTACGCTTTCTCATAGATAATCTTGATTCTTGTATAACTTTTCTGATTTTAGTATTATATTAATGGCATATTCTATGAAAGATTTACTGACTGTTATGTTAGGATATATGAATTTAAATTCTTTTCTTTTCAGACACTACACAATATTAGCTAACATAATACCACCCCAAATAAATCAATAAAGTAATAATGATGATTAAGGAAAATATGATTTCTTAAAATTTCTTTTAATAAAGCTTCTTCCTTTTCAAACCACTTAACAAAAGTTTTGTTATTTATGGTTAATAAATGAGGTGGATATGGTAAGAGATTAAGATCTTCTACTTCTTTGTTTGAGATTGTTACTGCGCCTCTAAGTCAGGTCGCTAATACTCTCTCCATCTAACAAAAAAGTATCTGACTTTGACGATAAGTGTATTCGTTTAAATTTAGCTCACGCTAAAATTTGTATGTCTTAAATCCCATTCGAAAATCAACTTAAAAAAGTGGAAGAAGGTAATTTCAATTACGTTTTTTTGGAGCATAAACTAATCTTGCAGGAGTTTTTTCTGCGATTAGCCCAAACATATCTAACTTTGTAATTTCTCTTCTATAAGGGTTAAAGATAGGATTATAAGAAAATAATTTACCTGTTCTTGTATCTAAAGCAATACTTGTATTATTTCTGTAACTGTCTGTTTCTTCCTCGATTAGTTTCATAAGAATGTCTTTTCTTATATTTAACCTTGCTTTCAAGAAATCAATAATTTGTTCTGATGCGTGTTCTTTTCCACCAAAGATCCTCACATAAAATTCTGATTCTTTACCCTCAAGTTGTTTTGAGATTACATAAAGTAAATGTCCAAAAGATGTGGATAAATCAGTATTTGCATCATAATGAGCGAGAAATCCGATCTTATAAGTAGGAGACCATCCAACTAATGCTACACAAAGTCCTAAACCATAAGTTGCAAGAACAGGTTTTGAATCATCTCCCCTTGTAACTCCAAATTCTCTTTGAAGTATTTCTATCACTTCTTCATAATTTAATTTATACGGTGCAAAACTGTTTCTCCCTGAAATATGGTGCTCATAATAATTACTATTTTCTCGCTCATAATGATAATTACTACGTATTAATTGCTCCAACATCCTTTCCAAATCCTTTGGACTAAAGTTTTTACCCATATACAATATATAGTCCTACGAGTATTTAAATCTTTCTATATTTATCCCTTATAAGTGATAATAAATTTACGTATAATTACATAAAATATTTTCTTATCTGAAAGTGGTTGATTTTAAAACTTTTTCATTTGATTCTTTATATTAAACTATATTTAGTCGTCAAGGATTTAGCGGAGATTTAACGGAAACTTTAGTACATTTCTTCTATGCCAAGTATCACATTCTCTTATAAACTCTTGATCTTTTGTCTATTAAAATAACCCTAATAATACCTTCACTAAAATATATTTTGTAGATTATTCTATATATTCCTACTCGTATTCTGAAGAGATTAGTTTCCCCTTTTACTTTTTTAACTCCTTTCGGAAATGGGTTAGTAGATAATGTTAAAAGTTTTTTCTTTATTGTTTACTTGACTTCTTTATTTCTTTTTAAAAAATTAAGTGCTTGATCTGATAATCTAACTTCAAATTTCATCCCAAATCTCCTTCAGTTTGTATTCTTTACCTTTCTCCATTTCTTTAAGAATATCGTTTATTTTTTTTTTTTCATGTTCTTCTATTTCAATTTCTGGAATTAAGGATGTTAATACTTCTGCTATTAATTCTAATTTATCCATTATTTTTCTCACATCCTCCTTAGTTGCATACTCAACTTGTGGCATGAAATCACCTTGATAAATATAAGATCAGAATGATTTAAAAAAGTTAAAGAAAGTGTGGATAAGAGGAAGTAAAGAAGTTCTACTTCTTGGTATTCATACTAACCTAATAAAAACTTTTTAAAACTCAACTACTATATTACTTAGGAGTAGTCATTTTTAACATGAGGGGTTATGGTGGAAAATTCTAAACGAGAAACTTCAAGTAGGGTAGAAAAATACTTGCGCCAGATAGAAGATGAAGAGAAAAGAAAGAGATTTGAAACTGCTTTAAGAGTAAAAGAGGAGATGTTAAGAAGGGGTTGGTATGATAAAAAAGAAGGTCCTAGAGAACCTGTGAGGGAGATTGGATTCTATAAGATGGCGAGGGGTAATTACGAAGGAATGAATTTATCCGGATTGAATCTTAAAAAGGCGTACTTAAAATATGCTAATCTTAGATTGGCTAATCTTAGAGAGGCAAATCTTAATGAGGCAAATCTTGAAGGAGCTAATCTTGAAGAAGCAATTCTTTATAAGGCAAATCTTAGATTGGCAAATCTTGAAGGGGCTAATCTTAGAGAGGCAAATCTTGCATTGGCAATTCTTTATGAGGCAATTCTTTATAAGGCAAATCTTGAAGGAGCGAATCTCAAAGAAGCATATATGGAAGGAATAAATGCTAAGAAAACTAATTTTTCACATGCTTGTCTTATAGGAATAAAGGCAGATAACTCATCTTTTGAAAATGCTAATTTTAAAGAAGCATACCTTAATTTTGGATCTTTTAATAATTCTGATTTTACTGGTGCTGATTTGCGGAAAATTACTGCGGCTTATGCTTCTTTTAATGAAGCAAAATTTTATACAGCTTTATTGGAAAAGGCAAATATTACTTCCTCTAATATGCGTTACGCACAACTTCCATTTGTAGAACTTATAAATGTCAATGCTGCTGATGCAAATTTTGCAGGTGCTAATCTTTATTTAGCAAGACTCACTGGAAATTACGAAAATGCAAAATTTATAGGTGCGGATTTGAGATTATCAAGATTTGCTGATAACTATAAAAAATCAGATTATAAAGATAAATCTATTAATTTAGAAGGAGCAGTTTTTACCTATGCTGATCTGGAGGGATCTTTATTTAAAGATGTATATGCTAAATATATTAAATTTTTAAAAGCTGATTTAAACGAGATTCTTGTAATAGATTCTTTGTTTGATTATGCTAACTTTTTGGGAGTTAATGCTAGAAAATCCAAGTTTATAAATGTAGAGTTAGACCATGCTCAATTTAG
>JALWJP010000122.1 GCA_026997215.1 Nanobdellati archaeon | reverse complement strand
CCATTATATCAAATCCTGATGCAGTTATTTTATCCGGATTGGCATTTTGTAGTTGATATGCCCAACTCTTAATTTTTATGTTTTTGATTTGAGACGAGGAGGTATTATTTTGAGTAAGGTTAACACTTTGTCCTCTATTTGTGGTATGTGGTGCTGTAAACGTATTGTTTTGAGACGAATTTTCTTTTAAGTTTTTATCTTTTTGATATTCTATGCAACCACTCATTAATGTTATAATTACGATTACAAGGATAATTGATATTTTGCGTATATGCATAGAGAAAATTATGTTGGTCATACATATAAATAAATTTGTTTTAGAATAGCGGGGGGAGGATTTGAACCTCCGGCCTTCGGGTTATGAGCCCGACGAGCACTCCAGGCTGCTCTACCCCGCTTTATCTAAAATTAATTGAATAGAGAATTTTAAAATGTTTTTTAACTTTTAATGGTTGCCGTCCGATAAATTTAAAAACCTTTCTAAAATAATATGATACTTTGTAGTGGTGATAATGGGAGGTGCGTTTAGTATGATGCTGTTAATGAGAAAAATAATGATAACGAAATTAGTTATGGTGTTGGCTTTAATATTACCTTTAGGTTATGCAGCTAATATTAATTTAGGTGTAAATGCTTATACTTTTGAAATGTGTCCTTATTCTACTCAAGCATTTGATGGTTATGTGGAGAATACCTATTCTGAGCCTATAGAGGTAAAAGTATACTCTACCAGTGATTGGATTACTGCTGCGCCGGATAGTTTCGTACTCACGCCTGGAGAGAAAAAAGATATTAAGTTTTTCTTAACCCCTGATGTTTCTGCTAAACCTGGTACTTATAGGTTAAAGATAAGTGCTTATTCTAAGGAAGTTGGAGAAGATGAAGAGGAAATAAAAGTGAATATTTTGGATTGTCATGATGTAGGAATAGAAGTCCCTCAAGATTATGAAAGGATTCACGCATGTATCGGTGATGTATTAAAGATACCTTTTGATTTAAATAATAACGGTAAAGCCACAGAGTTAGTTAAAGTGAGTGTTGATGCAAATAACGGTAATTTAGAATTTGAAGAAACAGAATTAGATCCTCAAGAAATAGAAAGAGATTATTTGTATTACAAAGTTACTCAAGAATATGATGTAATAACTTTAAAAGCAGATTCTCTTTATTCTTTTGCACATGGTGAAGCTAAAATTTATGTAAGTGGTAGAGTATGTTATGATTATGATATGACAGTTGTACCTCAAAGTACTGATTTATGCAAGGGTGATAAAACTACTTTTAAGATTTATGTAAAAAATAACCCTTATGAAAAGAACACCGTAAAACTAAAAACATCTTACGGTAAGTTAAGTCAAGAAACTTTGGAGTTAGATCCTGATGAAAATGCAACAATAACTTTGGAGGTTGTTGCTAATAAAGAGGGAAATATAGCTATAGATGTAATAGCAGAGAGCAAATCAAAGGTAGATGTAAAAAATGTTCAAATAAATAGTTTAAGTTGCAGGGATGGTACGGTTGTTTTGGTTCCTGAAAGAATGGAAACATGTAAAGGCAGTGCAGCGAGATTTATTGTTGCGTTGAAGAATAAAGGTGATAAAGAAGTAGAAGGTAAATTATCTACTACTTTGGGGGATGTAGAAATAGGAACTATAACAATACCTCCTAAAAAAACTATATACAAAGAAGTGTATATTTCTACGATGGATTTAGATTATGGTAATTATACTTTTGAAGTTACATTTAAAGGAGACGAGATTAAAGATGTTGCAAAAGCTAACTTAACTGTTAGAAACTGCTATAATGGAGATATAAAAAGCAACTATAAACTTGTAAAAGTATGTTCATTAACACCTTCAGGAAAAGTAGATTTTGTGATAACTAACACTGGTGAAAAACCAGAAACTTACTATTTAAAGGGAGAATATGGATTCTTTGAAATACCAACTATTACTTTAAAAGAAGGTGAAAGTAAAAAGGTAGGATACATAGTGAATGTAAGTAAAGATGTAGGAGAAGGTATAATAGAAGATAAAATTACTTTAGAAGGTATGCATATGCCTTATACTAAAACTACTACCTTAGAAATAGAGGTCTTACCTCAAAAAGAATGCTCTAATTATACTGTTAGTATAGATCCTCAACAAATTAATGCGTATGAATTAAAGGGTTATATCTATTACGTTACTATAAAGAATGATGGATTGGCAGATAATAAGTTTAGGATAGAATTAGAAAACAAACCTGAGTTTGTATATGTAGAACCAGCAGAGTTAGAGATTAAGAGTGGTAAAGAGGGCAAGTTTTTCATATATGTCGCACCTAATACTGATTTGCCTAATAAAGTTTACAAATTCAAAGGCAAGGTTATAGACAAATACGGAGTGGAAAGAAAGTTTGAATTAACATTTAATTTGATGGTTGAGAAAGCACAAGTTTCAGGAAAAGAGCCTCAAAAGTTAAGAGTGGTCGTGGAAAACTTTGATAGAGAAAAAATATATACTATAAATAAAACTAAACAAGAAAATTTACATATTAAATATTATATGGAAGGTAAAATAGAAGAGGAAGATATAACCTTTTTGGTGGGATCTTTCATAGTTCAAGTAGGTGATGAACTATATGAGGATCAAAATCCAGAAATAGGCAAAAAAACCTATACTTTAAGATGGAATAACAAGACTTACCACATTGATATTGAATTCCTTAAAGTAGATAATGAAAAAGGGGTTTATAAATTTAGAGTGGAGAGAATAGAGATAATAAAAGATGTTACGCCTATATATACTACACCACAACCGGAGAATTGGTTATTTAAGTATTGGCCATGGCTCATACCTTTAGCTGTTTTAATTATTGGCTTATTATTGGTTGTATTGGAATGGAAAAAGCCGGTCTATGTGGAGGGGAACGATAAAAAGAAAGAGATAACTGCTTTGAAACAAGCCATAGAACAGTAATTTATTTTTAAATTATTTTTTATTTTTATATAAATTATGGCAGTTATAGAAGTTGATTCGTTAACCCATATTTACAAGATACCGGATAAAGAATTTATGGAAAAATCTTCGTGGATAAAACGTGTATTTTACAGAAAATATGTTAATTTCTATGCTTTGAAAGAAATATCTTTCAAAATAAATGAAGGAGAGATCATAGGATACATAGGAAGAAATGGAGCGGGTAAAAC
>JALWJP010000121.1 GCA_026997215.1 Nanobdellati archaeon | reverse complement strand
AGTATATATTAACTAATATAGGGTATTCTGGAAGATATCAACTTAGTAAGATTAAGTTTTACGCTTTAACTCGTGAATGGGATTTACTTTTAAGGTCTATACAAGATGTTTTAATTCTTAAATCAAACAATTATGAGAAAATTAAACAAATTAAACGAGTATTACTACAAACACATAAACAAATTAAAGAACAACAAACACCACTTAAGAAGATTGAAATAATAGAGCAATTCGCTAATGCTTATGTCTCTCTTAAAAAATCAACAGATGTCGCTAAAGCAGAATATGCAGCAAAAGTCTGGGCAGACAATTTCAGGGAAGTTGGACTAATGATTTCTGATGAGGATATGTTTATAATCTTCAAAATGTTTGCGAGATTTAACAAGCCAGAAGTAGTACTCAAAAAGCAAATAATAGAGCATCTAAAAGAGGTGTTACTATGACAGACAAACTTATGGAATTAGAGGCAAAGGTAGAAGCATTGAGTAAGAAAGTCAAACTCTTAGAAGCACAAATATTTGAACTAAAAGTTAAGAAAAGAAAACCGAGGTGGTATCCATGATGGAACTTTTACTATTAGTGTTGTTGGTGTTTTTACCCAACAAATATAAGTGGGTAGTTGTTAACCACATCACTAAGCCATTTATAAGGCTTAGGGAGTGGGCAGGGGGATCGTGGATGCAAGAACAGAAAACAAAGGAAATATTGTATAAGAAATACGGCATAGAGGTGCTTTAATATGATAATAGACAGACTTGAGCAATACTTAAAAGAGCGAGACTATAAAAGACCTCTAATCCCTGGACTTTACTATGCATCACAATTATCATTTAATCCTGAGAAAATAGAGGAGATAAGGCAGAAGTATCAACAACCAACAGATATAGACCTATTAAAAATATTTAGAATAGGGCATATTTTTCATGATTTTATACAAAGAGAGTTATTTTGGGACAGCGAAACAGAAGTAAGCACAGAATTAAAAATATTTATTCAGAATGGAAAAAGCAGTGATAAAATAAAGATAGTTGGTAGAGCAGACATTGTGTTAGATAATACTATTATAGAATTAAAAACAACATCATGGAATGTACAAGAGGCTAAGGAAGAGCATATTGCTCAACTCATGTTCTATATGGGTTCATTAAATAAAAAGAAAGGTGTATTAGCATACATCAATAAAAACGACTTCACAATCTCAGAATTTCATATTGACTTCTCAAAAAAGAAGTATGATGCTCTTCTTGACGCGGTAATAGAACACCATAAAAAGTACGGGAGGGATAAAGATGAGTAGTATGAGAGAGCTTTTAGGTTTAGAGGTTGTTGGTAAATGTATTTGCGGATCAGAGTTGATAAAGTACGAGCATGAAAGTGCAACAATTGTTGAATGTAGTAATTGTATGTTAAGGATAGTTAAGATTAAAGAATATCCTGTGATATTCAGAACAGCGGATAAACTACTCAAAAGGTGATATCATGAATGAAGAGGAGTGTGAGGTATATTTGATAATGGCAGATATGATGAACATAGTTGAAAAGCTTAGAAAAAAAGGATTTGATGAAAAAAGAATAGCTAACATAATATTTCGAGCTGCGTTTGGTATTTCATATTTTTATCATTATATTGAAGAAAAAGAATCGATCTCATAGATTATATAAAAGGCATAAAAAGGTGGTGTTATATGGATGAAAGATATTACTTAGAGATATTGAAAACAACGCAACAAGAAAACTATAATTTAAAACAAGAGAATGTGAGGTTAAAGAAATCTTTAGCAGAAGCAATAAGCAGAATAGAGAAATTAGAAAGGGTTTTGAAAAAATATTCGGAGCAACAGAAAATCATTAACATGAAAAAATAAAAAATTGTGGAAATGTTGGGTGGTATGGAATGAGCAGAAGGATATTAAAAAGGCATTTTGGGGATGAAAACGAGGGATTAATTGTTGTAGCAGAAAAGACTCCTTTTCTGCTCGGCGAATATTACTTACAAGTGTATTTCGTAGTATATGACACATATGGAAACACTAGTACAGCAGTAAAAGCATCTTTAGAGGAAGAACAGGTAAAGCAATTAATGAAGACGCTTCAAGAAATACTGAAGAAATGGGAAAGGTATAAGAAAGAGAGAGGTGATACGTGAATGACTTTCACAGAAATGACATTCACAGAAATTAGAAAGAAAATTATATATTTTTTGATATCTAGTGAGAGAGGCACAACCAACGATTTTCTTTCTCTTTTTAATGCTTACTCTAAAAGCAATAATGAGGCACTATACATGCAAATAAAAAGAGCAATACAGCATTTAGCAAATAAAAATATTATTCATGTTACTGGAATAACAAAAGAAGGAGCATATATTTATGAACTTACTTCTAAAGAAAAAGCATTGGCATACTTAGAAGAGCAAGATAAAACAGATAGGTTTTGGTGGTGGATCATAAATGCAAATCTATGAAATGAGATATTGGTTAAGGAAACTTAATGAATGCACAAACAAAAAATACGAGAAGTTCTTTATCGTTCTCTCTATTATAATAGATATTATTGTTATTGTTGGTGTTGTTATGATTGCTATAATGTATAGAGACATAGAACATTACTATTATGAAAAGGTTGATGATTATATTAAAATGCGTGGATACTATATAGAGTTTCCTATATCAAATCTGACACGTTCAAATGAGAGTAATGCCTCTCATACATCCTTAAACTCGTCCATCCCAACAATCGTCTTATTACCTCAGGATGATACCCCCTCATAGTTAAATGAGATGTTCTTAGATGCCTAAAGATGTGAGGATTAACAGGAAAATCAAACAATTCTTTAGTTTCATTCTTAATTATCTGCCACGCCCTTTGCTTAGTACTAAATCCCCACTTCTGCGGGCTTCTTATAACCATCTTAACATATTCATACATAGGAAGAACATAATCTATGTTTTCTATCTCAAGATTAAGAGGAATAATTTTAGTAGGTATTTTATCTCTTGTTTTTTCATTAGGCATGTGTATCTCTATTACAGGAACATACTTAGAGAGCATTCTACTATATCTCACTTCTTTAGATATCCTTTGTATATTAAGAACCTCGGATATCCTTCCACCAGTATAATATAGCATCATTATGAAATATCTATTTCTAACATTACTAATAGAATTTATTTTCTCTAATATCTCCTCTTCCGAAGGTATATTCTTATCTAATTTCTTCTTAACTCTATTGTGCCATCTCCAAGGCCTTGGCAAACCAATCACCTTCTTTTTTCTCTATTTAACAAATTTATACTTTGTTAAAAGCACTATGAAAAAACCAAAAACAAAAACATTATTCGCTCTGTACTATATATTGTAAACATATTAATTATTTACTATTTTTAATTTGTTCTATGAGTTCTTCAAATTTAGGTTTAAAAAATTTTTCTTTATTTTGCTTATAGAAATATTGCCATGATGCTTCTTTCTTATTTATGTTGTATTCCTCAAGCATATATTCAGCAATCTCTCTCCATTTATAACCTTCTGCTCTTAATCTCTCAATCTCTCTAACAATAAGCTTTTTATATTGTACATCTCTGTTTTCATCTTTAATCTCTTCTACTCTTATTTCTGTTTCATGCCTCAACTTAAGCTCTTCTAAGAAATCTTCTCTAACTTTCTCATATCTTTTAGCAATTTTATTCGGTATCCTAGGAATTTTTAGATACTTTATCTTAACTATCTTACCCATAACTTTTAACTTCATAGTAGGATAAAATATTTTATCCATATATTCATTATAATCAATAGCATAAGGCTTTACATATCCCAATCCTCTTTTCTTGTTAAACCCCATTGCCTTATAGTGAGCATGCATTAACATCCTTATCTTGCTATCTATAAACTTTAAATAAGGCACATTAAATATAACAATAAGATTGTCTGTTCTAAAAGTTTCTAAAACCATTCTAACAGCTTTATTCTGCTTGCTATACCATTCCTCAGAAGGAGTTGATGTTCCCAACTCTTCCCATATTATGACATCTCCTTTCTTAAGCTCTCCGCTATTTATTAATCTAAAGAAATCCTTGACATTAAAAACAATCCTTTCTTCTATATTAAAGTCTGGATTGAGAGTTAATGCAAATGCTAAAGATGAATAGCTTTTACCAGAACCCGTTGGACCTGTAAATATTGCTAAATAATTCTGGTTGTTCTCGTAAACTCTTTGCCTTATCATATCGAAATGTGCTTGCCAGATATTGTAAGGATCATAAGGATTATAAGATACTGCATTAATCAAATCTTCATAATGAGGTCTTAAATCTAAATCTAATGAAATCATCTCTTCAAGGTTCATCAGGTTTCTTTTATTCGGATACCTCATTATCCTGCTTTGTATTGTTTCCAGCATTTACGTCAACCTCATCTAATAATTTTCCTTCGGCATCTACTTCATCAACAAGATAATACATCTCATAAATAAGCATAAGTATGGCAAATTGCTCATAAACCATATCATAATATGCTTTCCTAAACTCCATCATAGAAAGTTTAGTCTCTTTTATTAGCTTTCTCTTCTTTGACTCTATGTTGTTGAATATCTTAAACAATATTTTGTTGTTGAATATGCTCTTATAAAGCATTGCCTTTAATTGCTTAACCGCTGAATCGTAAGCAATAACTACATCTTTATTGTAGTTTCCATCCATACTACTTGCGATAACATTTATTCTATCCATTTGCCTAAAAAGAAGCATATTAAAAGCATCTGTTATTTTAACTGCCCCAAGTTCTTCTTCTTTAAGCATCTGCTGCCTATTTAAAGACATTCTACTTCACCAACCCGAGCTTAACTTTTATTGTTCTTATGAAATTTTGAAGCTCCTCATCTGCCTTATGATATTTGTATTTAAAATACTCATCAAATATAGAAAAACCAAATTTCTCTCCTATTTTATCAAGCATATCAAATATTTTAGAAAAGCTTCTTTGATCTTCATATATTTTATACTGTCCGTAATTATCATATATAGTAATCTTTATATCATACTCATCAGTGATATTCAATAAGTTTTTCTTCCCCATTATCTAACACCTCATAGACCTCATAATGGTATTCTGCTATTTTATTTAATCCATCTCTTGCAACTGCCATTTGTTTATTGAGCACTTTAGCCATCATTTTTTGTGGTAGGGATTGTTGTTTTTCAACAGAAACGTAGTTCTTATCCTTATAAGAGAAAAACCTCGGGTCAAAAAGCCTCTGTTCCAATCCTTCATCATCTAATTCTAATATCTCTTCTAAAACTATGCCTTTATCATCTATATATACATAAGCATCATTACCAATTTTCTTAACTTTATTTACATAACTATTCAAACTCTTAAAAAGAGCCAATGCTGTTTTGCTTGAAGTATCATCTATATAATACTTTTCAACAACTTTGTATTTTTTAACCTTGTCTTGATTTTTAATTTCTATTCTTTTTGAAAAAACACCGAGTTTCCTCTTTAGGTCGTCTATGTTCATATTGCTACACCTTGTGCCTTTAACATCAAATATATTATCATGAATAATCCTAAAAGATTTAGAACACTAACTAGTAAAATTAGTATACTTTTCCAATCCTTTGTTAATCCCAGTGCTTTACTCATACCATAACTTACTGCAAGTTTTAATGCTTCACTGAATCTTGTTGCATTAACTTTATCTTCGCTTTTAAGCGGTATGCTCATAGCACTATCTTCTGGTATAAAGACATGAGGAATAAAGAAAATAGGAGATTGTTTAACATAATATATATGTTCTTTGTTGATTAGCCTCTTTTTACCTGCTATTTCTGGATTGCTTTCTAATTTAGCAACAATTCTGTCAATAACTTTATTTGCCCTCACAATATTGTATATACCATATCCCTTGTGTCTTGAAAGTAGTATCTTAAAGTTAGTTTTTATATCTTTCCACGATATTAAAGCCATCACTAAGAAAATCAGATTACTCATAATGCTTAGGCTCCATATAATGAGCAATACTAATGACCAGATTGCAATTCCCATTGCTTTGTAAAGTAGTGCTCCGGTTGCAAAAATAGCAATCCCTATCAAATATATGAATAATACCATCTTATACCAAAAAGGATCTTTATACCATACATTTACTTTATCCATGGAAACCTACCTCTGCTTTCTTTAGTTCCATATTCCGTAGTGATTATCTTCTTCTTCCCTCCAAGTAAAGTATCTAAAGTTTTTCCTTTGTATGCTCTTGAAGCATTAATAATAAGTGCTTTCTCTGAAATGAAGAAATCATGAGCTTCCTTAAATTCATCAATGTCTTTTGTTATGTCTATTAATAAACTCAACAAATGTAATTGATAAAGTTCTTTTTTACCTAAATTTGAAAGCACTAAGTCCTTCTTCTCACTTTCATATTCTGGCGTTATGATTCTTTCTTTAAACATAATCTCATTTTCTGATATGAAAGATGCAAGTTCCTCTTCTGTTATTTGCTCATATTCTTCATCCATCACTCATTCACCTTTTGCCTCTCTATAAAGTTATAAATCATTATTAAACCTGTGAAGAGCAGAATTATTGCTAAATGTGTTGTGAAAAGAGGAGATAATACTTCTATAGGAACACATTTTTCAGTATAGTAGTATTCTGTTATGTTTCCTGTAGTATTTGTTAAAGATATTATACTATCGCAAGAAGAATAAGTTATTCCTGGAGATAAAATCCAAGATAAACCACTTAATAGAAACATAATCCCTAGAAATAAAGAGTAATCTATGCCAGCATGTTCAGATGTCCAGTAAAGTATTATCCATAAAACCAATAAAAATAAAAGTCCTAAAAGCTCCATCTACACACCTTTTTATGTTTATATGGTCTCAGCTATGCCTCATTGACCATGAATATAAAGGGGCTTTAAGCCCCTTATTATGTGGTGTTATCTCACCATTGCAACTGCCAAGAACAAACCAGCAACTCCTAAGAACAACGGTATAAATCCTACAATTGTTGCAGTAATTCCTGTCAAGTTTGCCTGAGTAATCACATCTTGTGTTACTGGTATCGCAACGGCTACAATCAAAATGGTTCCTACAATAACAGTCATCACACTTCCCGTCAATCCGCCTGCCAACACATTCACCTCATTTGTTTATTGGTTGGTGGTAATTTATAAATTACCACGTTGGAAATATTATTTGGTGATATTTTTTGAGTAAATCTAAATCTATACCTTACGAATATTGGAAAGAGTTGGAGAAAGCAAGGAAAATAAAGGATCCTAAAAAGAGAGATGAAAGATTAGAATATCTTAAGGCAAAATATTTGGAAGGTAAATCAGATAGTGAGGCAAAAAGAATAGGTAAAGCAAGAAGCGATTATTACTATCATAAAGTTAAAGAGCATTTAAGAAAAACCGCTAAACCCGGGAGCAAACTTGCACAACAACAAAAACAAATAATACTTGAAAAAACAAATAATGAAAAAGCATTACCTACTCGAAATATACAACAGATACAAAATAATGAGCTTTCTGACATAATAGAACTAAAAAGAACAGCAAACACCATAACATATAATCTATATCAGCAAAATCTAGAACAGATACAAAGATATGAAGAAAGTTATAGGAATGCTAAGTCATTCTTAGCACAATATGATAATCCAGAAACTAGAAAACGGATTAAGCAACTATCTGTATTAAGTAGAGAAGAAAGAGAACAATTCTTTAAAGACTTAGAAAGAGCAAGAGCATTTGTCAAAGAATATGAGCAGAATAAAGACAAACTAACGAAATATAAGGATTTTAACAGCAAGTTATACAAAGATTATAATAAGTATCTTTACTCGAGAATGTTATGGAATTATGAAGCAATAAAAGAGAAAAAAGCAAAGGAGCACCTTAAGAACATACTTTCACAAGGAGGTTTAAAGAGTTTTGCTTTAATATGGTCTTCTGGTATTATGTCTGGTAAGGATCCTTTTAATCTGAAATCTCTTTACTATTTGGGTTCTGCAAAACTCGGATTTATGGATGAAGAAAAGGCAGTTAATAAAGTGGTGGATTTAAAATATGATATCCTAAAAGAAGTAGAGCTAAAACAAAAAGAAGGATATGTTGGACAAGTTAAATTTTTAGCATCATCTCCTATGATGCAATCTGCTTATGTTTTAACAGGTTCTTATGCTTTAGGAAGAGTCGGTGCATGGTTATATGGAAAAGCCCCTGCTCTTGCGGTAAAATATAACAGAATATTAGGAGCGGGTTTTACATCAATGGCGGCAATAGATATAAGTAAAGATATATACGCTAAAAAATATGCAGATGCTTTCTCTAAAGCAGGTTCTTACGCTTTAATGGCCCCTATTGCTTATTCTGGTTTTAAGTCTGGTTTTTCTTCAACAAAAATTGTTCCTAGCAATCTAGAAGAAGGTGGTAAAGTATATACGATAACAAATAAACATAGTAATCAGTATCAATTAACGGGTTTTTCTAGAACATATCAGAAAATAACTTATGGAACATTAGATCCTTACAAGAAAACTTTTGTTGTTTATGATGATAAAGCATTTATAGGATTTGCTAGCAAAAATAATAATATAATAACTTATGACATACTACTAAGAGACGCCAAAGGTGTTAGCAGGATTAAAGGTATGAAGTATATTCTAGCAGAGAAATTAGGAACAGCAAAAAGATATGTCAAAATTAATGATTACGCATTAAAAGAAGTAGGAAAGTATAAATCTTATGAGAGCTGGGATGCTCATTATAGCGAGCATTACGGAAGTAAAAAAGCTTCTATTAAAACATCTCCTGAAAAGACATTATTATTCACTAAATCAGGGGAAAAATATGACATAACAATAGGAAGGATATTAACAGACAAAGGTAGATTTGAAATTAAGAATATACACTTGCGAGATTTAGGCAAAGAAACAGTAACGCTTAGTAAAGGAAAGACGATGACAACTACTACAAAAACAAAAGAAGACGTTTCTAGTATAGTTGCTACAGTATCTGAAAGTGCTGTTAAAAAACATACTCTAGATGTTAAACCCTCAGTTAATTATAAAGGCATTTCTCCTGTAAAGGTAAAGGAAAGCCAAGATAATGTAATGAGAAGTAACATATCCCTTACAGCAAATACAGAACTTCTAAAATTAAAATTAGATAATAAAATATTATTTAGAAATATAACATTGACCCATAACAAGCAGATTAACAAAAGTAAGAACAAACAAGAAACATTAAAATCAAATTCATTACAAATAATGAATATAGGGAGAGTTAGTTTAAGGAATGTTGAAATATCTCAGAAATTAAGGCTTAAAACCATGTTAAAAATAAAATTAAAAGAATTGCAGAAATTGAAGCAGAAACAAATATTTAGAGAAGTAACTCCATTATCTTTAGATTTTTCGTTATATAGTAGATATATGAAACTAACATCTCCAAAATTTATCTCTCTGTCTTTACCTAAAAAAAGAGCCTCATTATTATTAGAGAAGAAAAGTAAATCGAAGAAGAAAAAGAAAGATAAAAAGTTTTTACCTCACTGGTCATGGGCAGATATTATTAAGTATGAAGTAAGAACAGGCAAGAAAGTTAAACAACCAGAACCAAAACCAGAAATAATGAAGGCATTTAAGAAGCATTTATTGAAGACAGGAATGACTTATAATCTTCCTTTGAGGTATAGAAAGAGGTGGAAATTATGAAGTTTAAAGGACAATTGACATTTAATGGAATACTGATAGGGTTTTTACTTATAGTTGTATATGTAGCGTTATTACCTGTCATTAATGATGTGATACAGCAGGCATTAAATACAACAAGTGGTATGACAGCTTTAATACTCTCTCTATTTCCGTTATTCTTGTTGTTAGCGATCATAAGGAGTATATGGATATATTCAGAGTTTGAGAGGTGATAACATGGTCATAGATATGACATCAGACAAAAAATACGTAGCGTTATATTGTTCTTATTGCAAAAGAACAACAAAACATAAAGTGGCAAAGGATGTAAAAGGAGAGTATTATGAGTGTATTATTTGTGGTAATTTGAGAAAAAGAGAAGAAAGAAAAGCACCACTAATCACAAGTGTTAATGTCCCTGAACCAAGACCGAGACCTAAAAAGGTGATTAGAAAATGAGTAAAAAGTATTTATGGGTAATACTAACAGTAATACTAAGTATTAATTGGTATAACGCTTACGCCTTAAGCGGTTGGTCATATTATAGAGACATTACTATCGACAATACAGAAAACAACAACGCATTGACAGATTATCAGGTTCTAGTAACAGTTGATACTGCAACAATAATTAGTGAAGGAAAGATGAATAACGATTGTTCAGATATTAGGTTTACAGAATCAGATGGAATTACTGAGCTAAGTTATTGGATTGAGGATGGAACGTGTAATACCGCAACCACAAAGATATGGGTTAAAGTTCCTTCTATTCCTGCAGCAAGCACATATACAATACAAATGTGGTATGGTAATCCGAGTGCTACGAGTGCGAGTAGCATAGATAATACATTTATATTTGGTGATGACTTCGAGGATGGGACAATTGACGCAACCAAATGGAATGTTGTAGACTCTACAGGTATTTCTGAAACAGGAGGTCAATTGGTTACAATTAGCTCAGATGGTTTGTTGCATAGTATTCCAACATTTTCTGAAGGGATTGTAGTAGAAACATCAGTAATGCCTGTTTCAATTGATGCTGGTGGATTAACATTATTGGGTTTTTGGGCATCAACAGCAGACGATATATGTTATCACGCAGGAACAACGGCTGCAGGTGCAGATTATGTTCATAACGATGGAACTTGGAACAGTTTGGGTGTAATAAATGTCGTTTGGAATGTGAATAATAGAGTCATATTTAAACCTAATGGTGGAAGTGTTTCTATAGACATTTATCGAGAAGATACGGGAGCAAGTGTTTACTCGGGAGTATGGACTAACACAGTGTTAAACGAATATATTCGATTAGGTAGACGTGCAGATGACACATTACTTGGTGGTTCTGCAGAAGCACACTGGAATTTTATATTCGTAAGAGCCTATACAGACCCAGAACCAACCACTTCGGTAGGAGCTGAGCAACAACCTATAGGCAATTACATACCACAGATAACTATAACAAGCCCAACAGCAACAACATATTACGGCATAACCTCTCAAACATTCACATTTAAAGTCGTGGATATGGACAACGCAACAATAATAGTAAGAGCATATTTAAATGGAACATTAATTTATGAGGACACGGCATATACCAATGACACTATTGTGAGCTTCACACATCCTGTTGCTGGATACGGTTATAATTTCACGGTTTATGCAACGGATAATATAGATGACAACAGCCAGGAAGTTGACTTTTATGTATGGCAGGGAGCAAACATAACAGCAAATACTAATGCTTTTGATTTAACTGTCGGGATCGGTGGAATAAACACCACCTATACAGGAATTGATTATAAAGAAATTGAGTGGAAAGATGTTGGTAATAACACTTATGCCGAGCTATGGATAACAAAAGACGGGTTCGATATGGATTATAAGACGGTATTATTTAACGACACTATGGGGGTTTTAGATGTTCAATTGAATATTTACACAGCTTATACATTCTGGCTATATGATACTGAGAACGGCAAGTTCATAAAAGATTGGACTTTAACGATAGTCAACAGCACAGATACTTATGTTTTCAGCACAACTGATTATGATGTTAAGGTAAGTACGAGAATGATAAACGAAGGAACATACACCTTAAATGCAACTGCCTTCGGTTATGATTATGTAACCGAAGTTATGCTGTTGAATAACAGCGTGGCTTTGAACTATACGTTTAACACCAAGCCAACGGATTTCATAATCAATATCTATGATGAGGAAACATTAAATGAGATTGAGAATACAACATTAAAGTTGTACTTTTCAAATGGAAAACAGATTGAATACGTGAACAATAAGTCATTATTTTCATATAGTTCTTCCTTGATGTCTATATCAGGACAAACATATGTAAGCGATTATGATGAATCTACTTATGCATCGTGTATAGACAGTGACGCAAATAATCCTGGTAGCTGTACCTTTGAGATTCAATTAGGCATATCTAATGATATTGGAAGAATATGTATGAAGACAAAAGGAGACATACTTGAAACAGGTTCTTATTGGTGGGCAGAGCTATCTCTTTACAATTACACCTCTGCAAGTTATCAACAGGTTTATTATTCTGGGTCGTTGTATGAAGATAACATAATAAAAGAAATATGTGTAAACTACGATAATAGTAATAACGATTATACAACCACGGCAAGGGTTAAAATAAAACTATCCGAATACTCTTATTCCAATCTCTATCTATATGAAGTGTATGTTCCTGAGATGCCTGCAAAAAACAAATATGTTTTTGATAGCACACAAGTTATAGATATAGAATCTATTGAAGTATCACGCAAAGATTATGCTCTTAGAAAGTATTATGTAACAGTGCCTGTATATAGTAGTTTGAGTTTAGATGCTTATTTGTTAGGATCAGATATAGGAAGAACTATCGCGTTTAATATCGTTAATTCAAGAGATGAATCTATATATGATGCGAAGGTTAGTGCTTTATCATATATTAAAGGAGCATACCGAGTTGTTGCTCAGGCAAAAACAGATGCATCAGCAACAGCATATTTGTTCCTCAAACCAGGAAAAGAATATTATATAAAAGTTGAACATCCTAATTATGTTTCATTCTATAAGCAGATAATACCTTACGCTACATCATATAGAATAAAACTTTCTAATGTCTTGGATATAAACTTTGATAGTTTATTTAATGGTGTGTCTTATGCTTTACTTCCTCGTGGAAACAGCATAACCGATGAAATAACAACATTCATATTTAGAGTCTCGTCTATTAATTCAGATATAGAATATATGAAACTGATTGTTAATAACAAAAATAGTATTTTAATTCTTATATATTAGATGGATCGCCAAGTGGTGGAGAAATAAAATATCTACTCAATCTAACCGAACATAATTTATCTGTTGGCGATGTTATTAAT
>JALWJP010000120.1 GCA_026997215.1 Nanobdellati archaeon | reverse complement strand
AAAAATTTTTAACACAAGCTTAAACCTGTTATAATGGCATTTTTTTTGTTTTTTTCTTTAAGAAATTTAATATAAAAATACGTTGTTGCTAAATACATAATACTTAAAGGAAAATCCACTAAACTTCTTTTATTTAAATAATAAATAATGGGTATTGTTAAAAAAATTATAGTTGCTATTATACCTACAACTCTATTTTTGAGTTCCCTTCCTAAAAAATAAATTAGAGGGATGCTTATTAAAGTAAAAGTTAAATTCATGAATTTTCCTGCAAGATAATCGTTTCCTAAAATCTGCCATATGCTTATAAAGAATGCAGGTATATAGGCTTGAGTTTTCATTAATCTATCAGTGAATTCGAAATGTTCTTTTAACCACCATCCACCCATTAAATAACCATAACCATCGATCCATATGCTTTCTTCATGCAGATGAATAAGAAATGTATATGTTGCAAAGGTTGCTATTATCGAAAGAATGGTTACGTCTATTAAGATTTCTCGATTCACCATGTTATTTAAAAGTATAGTAATCTTTTTAAATTAATATCTCAATATCTCAATATGTTGCGATATCGTAAGATATATATAGAGAGGTGATACTATAATAGTATATCAATATAAAATTTATAAGGGGGATAAAACATGTATGCGGTAAAACCAGGGAGGAAGCTATCTATAGATGAGTTAACATTGAAGGTGTTGAAAGACAGCAAAAGGCCTATGACAACCTATGAAATAGCTAAAAAGTTGGGTATTTCTTGGAGTACTGCCAATATACACTGCCATAAACTAAAAGCTGAGGGTAAATTAATAAGTAAAGAGGAACCAGCCCGCTTAGGTGTAGGTAAAAGAGTATTGTGGTGGTTAGGAAGCGACGAAGAATAAGAGTATGGTGGAAAGAATGCTTTCTAAGGTAGTGATGGAGGAGGATGCTAACACACCTTCTCCTTCTCATTTTGAAACAAACGACTATGTATTAGAACTCATACTTAAAGAAAATTGGCGGGATGTTATAAAAATATTGACTGAAGATATGGATCCTTGGAATATAGATCTGGTAGTGCTTAGTCAGAGATTTAGTAATTATCTTGATGAGATGAAGCAGAAAGACCTTAAGATTCCGGGGAAAATGATTCTTGTTGCAGCCATAATTTATCGTTTAAAATCTGATGTGCTTAAAGAAAACGAAGAAGAAAAGCAAGAAGAACTTAATTTATTAGAGGAAGATGCGTTTTCTCCAGAGTTAGCTCCTACACCTGTTAATGAAGATAGAATAGAATTAAATATTAGGCGAATAT
Organism: Nanobdellati archaeon; assembly: GCA_026997215.1. GTDB lineage: Archaea > EX4484-52 > EX4484-52 > EX4484-52 > JAADEF01 > JAADEF01. Next base: position 1,899 of record JALWJP010000120.1, on the reverse strand, counting down.
CTTTACCACCTATAAGGTTGCCTGTGAAGAAACCTGTTAAGAGAAAGGTAAGTCTTTACGAACTTATAAATGCTTTGGATAAAGCATTAAAAACGAGAAAAAGAAGGGAAGCTAAAGAAGTGTTTAATTTAGATCTTAAGGATTTTGATATTACTGAGACTATAGAGGAAGTGTATGATAAAATTATTGCTCATTTAGAAAAAGAAGATAAAACTTTCTTTTCAAAATTACTTCCAGAAGAGCACACACCAGAAGAGAAAATAAGAATATTACAATCTTTACTTCATTTAGCTTTTGAAGGAAGGATCTACTGTTGGCAGGAAAAACCTTTCGATGAAATACATATAACCCGTGGTGATAGTGATGAATGAAATGTTTGACGAATTAGAAAGCATAATTTTGGCTGCGTTATTTACATCTCAAGATCCTCTTAGTGTTAATGAGCTTTACAGAGTAATCAATGATGAATATATCCTTAAAAAAGGAATGAAAAAAATATCTAAGAAAGGGGTAGAGTTAATCCTTAACAGAATTAATGAGAAATTAAATGCTTACGGATTGCCTTGGATTATAGAGAAAAAACCTAATGGTTCTTATGATTTGATTGTAAGAGATGAAATTTTCAAGTACGTGGAGAAATTAGCTCCTGTGCGTGATTTTTCCAGAGCCACCTTGCAAACATTAGCTTTGATAGCTTACCGATCACCTATTGAGCAAAAAGAAGTGGTGAGGATAAGAGGGCAAAGAGCATATGAACAGATAAAGGAATTGCTGGAGCGCGGCTTTATAACGAGTGAGAAGCACAAGCACACAAACATTTTGAGAGTAAGCAAAAAATTCCTTAACTACTTTGGTTTGAAAAGCGAGGATGAATTAAAAGAGTTTTTTGGTAAGCACTATATAGAAAATGAGGATTTTAATGAAGAAGAAACAGAATCATAAACTAAAATCTTAACCCTTTAAGTTGTCTATAGGTTTGTAACTGCCACAATTTATATGCTCCAGGAGGTTGTAAACCTTTTCCATACTCGCATACTTCCTTTTCTTTATTGCTTAATATTTTTGGTTCTTTTTTATTAATTATCTTGGTAGTAGTTTGTTTTTTACTTTCTGATTTGGTAATAGGTGTGTGGTTTGTAATCTGTTGGTCTTTTTTAGAGGTGTGAGAGTGTATTGTTTTAAAGGTATGTTGCTTTGTTTCCTTATTAGAATTGGTTTTAGATTTATATCTAATAGAAGCTAACCAAAGGTTTTTTCCTTTCTGTGTTTTTCCCAATATCCCTTCATACTTAGGAGTTTTCACATACTTTACTTCTTCAAAATCTTTTGGATTATTAAGTAAGGGATGATGAGGATTACCCTTCGCATCTTTATAGAACATCCTTTCTCCAGGTCCTTTTGCCCAACCGTAAGTATGTTGTTTGTTCCCCCATATTATTTTGTTGTAAAGTCCTTTCAAGCTGTCTAATAGGCCGCGTTTCTTTGGAGAGAGGTTTATTTGTTGTTTATGTTGTTTAACTTCTTTATTCTCTTTATTATTTAAGGATTTAGGAATATTTGTTTTATCTTTTTTTAATACAGCCTGTTTAGCTGTTTTTTTCTGTATTTTTACCAATTCTTTTCCTTTAGGTATGTTAGGATCTTTCTTTGAGACTTGTTGAACTACAACGGATTGAGGTGCAGGAGTATGATTCACTACCTTGTTTGGTTTTATCATACTCCCTATCATTATTCCTCCTGCTAAAACTAAAGGAATAAGTGCTGCAGAAACCCACTTTTTTATAGAATGGTTTTCTTCAGTATTTTTATTAGTTATTGTTCCTGCATTATGAGGTTTTGTATATACTGTGTTAGGGGAAGTCTCATGCGTTAATTCTTTTTTTAGTGTTTCTTTTAGTA
>JALWJP010000119.1 GCA_026997215.1 Nanobdellati archaeon | reverse complement strand
ATTTATTTAAAATTATAAGAACATTTAATGGTGTGAAAGTAGAAAAAAGGTGAGATAAATGGCAGAACATAGTTTAGAGATAAAACCGCCAGAGGATGTAGTTTTAATGGTAGTGAGTAAAGGTGGACAACAATTTGAATTACCTGCAGGAAAGTTCACTTTGATAACCTTTAACTATGAAGGGGATACATTGATTTTTGAAGGTAAAAATGTAAAGCAAATAGCCTCCTTAAAAACGATTTCCGATATGTTTTGGATGATATTGTCTTTGACAGCAAAAGGTTTTGAAGTAAGGCCTAACGAACCATTAGAAATATTGAAAAAGGTGATAGGTGGTGAGCAAAAATAAATGTCCTAATTGCTCTTTAGATATCGAAAAATCATGGAATTTTTGTCCGAGGTGTGGTGTAGAATTACCTAAATGGTATGACAAATTTAATTATGGTTTGGATTCTTTATTAGTGAAAGTTGCCGAAGATCTTAAAAAATTATTTATGGAGGGATTAATAACTATAAGTTTTTCTCCTTCCATGGATCAACGTTATTCCTCGGAGAATTCTTCCTCTCCTTCAAACAAAAAATGGGATGTTAAGAAAGTTGAGGAACCTGCGGTAAAATACGAAGAGAAGAATAATACAATAGAAGTAGACGTTATTACTCCGGAAATTAAAAGCGAGAAAGATATAGATATTTCTATACAAAACGAATCCGTGGAAGTGAGAGTGTATGATAGTAAAAGCAAAACACTTTATTTTAAACTTATTAAGATTCCAGAGGGAACGAAACTTATAAATAGGCAAGTCATAGATAATCAATTAAAAATAATATTTGTGAAAGGTGAATCTTATTACCATCCTTTGGGATAAGTTATTGGGCATAGCCAAGGGAGCCATACTTTATTATTTTTCTTATAAGGATTATCCTTTTTTCACTTCAAATACTCTAAAAGGGCAACTTTTGTCACTCTTAAAAAGAATGGAGAATTAAGAGGGTGTATTGGCAGTATCATTCCTACTCAACCTTTGGAAATAGATGTTGCTAAAAATGCAATTAATGCAGCTTTTTTCGATCCACGTTTCCCTCCTCTTCAAAAACATGAAACTGAGAATTTATCTATAGAAATTTCAGTCCTTTCTCCTTTAGAAGAGTTTGAAGGAGATAACAAAGAATTCTTAGAATTTTTAGAGGAAAAGAGGCCGGGGGTATATATTAAATGTTTAGGTGGTTCTGCAACCTTTTTACCACAAGTATGGGAACAAATACAGGATCCTTCAGATTTTATGAAACATTTGAGTTTAAAAGCAGGTTTATTGCCTGATGAATGGAAGAAATGCAGAAAATATTATTATTTTGTTGATGATGTGGAGAAAAAATGGAATGACATAAAAGAAATACGATTTTCTCCAAAACTATAAAAAGTTTACTCAGTATAGAAAGAATATGGCGTTTAGAATAGCGGTGGTTGATAAAGACAAGTGTAAACCAGATAAATGTAATAAGGAGTGTTTAAACTTTTGTCCTGTGGCACGTAATGGTATAGATATTATAAAAATAGGTGTAAAAGCTATAATTGAGGAAGAACATTGTATCGGTTGCGGTATTTGTGTGAAGAAATGCCCTTTTAACGCCATCACTATTATAAATATAACACATGAAGTTGGTAAATTAGTACATCAATACGGTGTGAACGAATTCCGCTTATTTAACCTTCCAGTACCTAAAGAAGGAAATGTTGTGGGTTTATTAGGAAAAAATGGAATAGGTAAAACAACTTCTTTACAAATATTAACGGGTAGGTTAGTGCCCAATCTTGGTAAGTTAGAAAGCGAACCAGCATGGAAAGATGTAATAAAACTTTTTAGAGGTAGTGAGTTACAGCATTATTTAGAACGATTAAGTGAAGGAAAAATTAATAGTGTTTATAAAGTACAGTTTATTGAGGCCATACCGCGGGTGTATAAGGGTAAAAAGGTCAAGGAACTGCTAAAACACGGAAAAAAAGAGTTTATTGAAAAGTTTGCTTTAGAACACCTCTTAGAGAGAGAAGTTCAGCAGTTATCTGGAGGGGAGTTGCAAAGGTTAGCTTTAGCATCTGCTCTATCTCATTCTGCAGATTTTTATTTTATTGACGAACCTTCTTCTTTCCTTGATATAAAGCAGAGACTTAATATGGCCATGATTGTTAAGGATTTTAGCGAGAATAAAAATGTGATGGTTGTAGAGCATGATTTAATAACTTTGGATTATTTAGCAGATTATGTGCATATATTCCATGGTGTTGAAGGTGCTTACGGTGTTGTAAGTAATATTTATCATGCTAGGCGTGGTATTAATAATTACATAGAAGGTTTTATAAAAGAAGAAAATTTACGAATACGAGATTACGCTTTGAACTTTGCTTATTTGAAGGAAGAAAAAAAGAATTTACCTATGCTATTGGAATATCCTGCGTTTACTAAAACTTATGAAGGTTTTAAATTAACTATAGATAAAGGAGATGTTAAAAAAGGAGAAGTATTAGGAATTCTGGGGGAAAATGGAATAGGTAAAACCACTTTCCTTAAAATATTGGCTGGTAAAGAAAAAGATGATGAGGAGTTGATGACCCTGGATCTTTCTATATCTTATAAACCGCAGCATATTCATTATGACTACGAAGGAAGCGTGGAATCTTATCTTTATGAAATGCTACGGATAACAGATGAAATTAAAACTTTACTTATGAAGCCTTTGGATGTTGAGAAGTTTATGCATAAACAAGTTAGTAATCTTTCTGGCGGTGAAATGCAAAGACTGGCAATAGTGGAGTGCTTTGCTAGAGATGCGGATCTTTATTTGTTGGATGAACCTTCTGCTTATTTAGATGTGGAACAACGCATTCATTTTAGCAAGATTATACGAAGTTTTATTGAGCAAACTCATAAAACTGCAATAGTGGTTGAGCATGATTTGTTAATGTTGAGTTCTATTTCTGATAGAGTAATTTTATTTGAAGGAGTTCCAAGTAAAAAGGGAAGGGCTTACTCCCCTATGCCTTTTGTTGAAGCATTAAATGCTTTTCTCAAAAACATAGGCATTACTTTAAGAGTAGACGAAGAAACGAAAAGACCAAGAATAAATAAACCCGGTAGCACTAAAGACATCGATATGAAACATCGCCACGTTTATTTTGAAGGTTTTTGAGAGTTCTGTTTTTCTTTTAATGCATCCAATATTTTGTTATATATCTGCTGCGTAAGTTTTACTTCTTTATTAGATTGCGTTTTTATTATTATTTGAGCATCTCTTTCTATAAAAGGTTTAAGGGTTTTAAATTCTTCATAGCTGTAAGGTAGTGAACCTTTTGCTTCAATGGTTATTTTAACATTTTCAATTCCTTTTATATTACGGATATTTTTGATTACAGGATTATATATTTCTATCCCAGTTTCTCTTATTTCTATGTTTTGGAAAGAGAGCAAAGTCTTAGTATTTTGTTGAAGTGGTTTTATAACAACATTGCCGAGAACGCTCCTCTCTAATTCTATTTCTTTGGTCTTTATTTCCGTGTTGGTAATATAGGTTTCTTCTTTACCCCTACCTACATACTTTTCACATTCTACATTACAATAATGCATCTCCTTTTTTATTTTCACTTTTTTAGCTTTTAAAGGTAATCTTGATTTTCCTTTTTCTTTATAAGAATATCGATGTGCCTTGCTAACGATTATCTCTCTACTACTTATTAATTTTACTGATTGGAGCTCATCCACTTCAACAATCGCAGAAGGAGCGATTAAATACACTTCTTTATCAGTTTCTTTTATTCTTAGATATTTAAGAGTCGGTAATTCTAATATTTTATTTTTTCCGTTGCCATTCAAATGTAGATAAGAAAGTTTATTTATTTCTAAGCCATCACTTACAATTAATATAATTTTTTTAGTTATAGGATCTCTCTTATATACTGCAACACCTTCTATTGAAGAAATATAAAGTGCATAGTTTTTTTCATCTTTTTTCACTACGTGTTTATTTGTTAATATTTTCCATACATCTATCTCTTGGGGTTTTATAGAGTTACCCCATAAATCTTTACCCTCTTTGCCTTCTATAAGAGGATATTCTTTTAAAAGATTTTCATTTTTTCTCACACATCTTATGGAACATTCTTTCAACATATCGCTTATCCTTTCCCCTTTTTCATTTAGTAAATATGCTTCTCCTTCCCATATAAAATATTTTCCGTAAAGAAAGGGATCTTTTTGATAAGGGTGTTGAGGAGGAACGCTTTCTATAGTTAATGTATAAATATCACCTTTTGACTTTAATTTCCATTCTAAATGTCTTTGCGAAGGGTCTATATTGTATTTTTGTAAGAACTGAGCTAAAAAAATTACGGCTTCTGTTTCTTTATTCTTTTCATAAACCGCCTTTAGTTTATAAGGCGTTTCTAGGATTATGCTTATCTCTTTTTTTCTTTCTTCTATAGGGTAATTGAGTTTATTAATTATTCTTGGAGGATACGGACTTATGTTTTTTATTTTGTTGTATTCTTCTTTTAATATCTGTTGTATATAACTAGATTTATCAACTACCATATAATAGTTATATATAATTAAGTAAAATTTAAAAAATATAACTTGAATAAACTATATATATTTATCTCGATATATTAATATATTGAGGGGTTTTTTATGACGAGAATAATAACTGTTGCATCAGGTAAAGGGGGTGTGGGTAAAACAACTATTGCTACTAATTTAGCAGCAAGTATGCATGATTTTGGGGTGAGAGTTCTATTAATGGATACTAATTTAACTACTCCTAATATGGGTTTCCATCTGGGAGTGCCTTTACATCCTAAGACGATACATGATGTGTTGAGGGGCGAAGCTAAAATTCATGAGGCTATATTTATTCACTCCACAGGTTTGCATGTAGTACCTGCCGGGATAAGTATTTCCGATTTAAAAACAACAGACCCTTCAAAACTTTCACGAGTTGTTCTTGATTTAGTAGGAGATTATGAAACAATTATTATGGATGGTTCTGCCGGTTTAGGAAAGGAGAGTATAGCAAGTCTTGAGGCGGCAGATGATGTTTTAATAGTTACCAACCCTAATATTCCTGCAGTAACAGATGCTTTAAAGGCTATTAAAATATCGGAAGAATTCGGCACAAATGTTTTAGGCGTAGTACTTAATCGTGTTACTAACAAAAAATCTGAATTAAGTGTAGAGGATGTAGAATCTCTTCTTGGCTATCCTGTGGTTAGTGTGATTAGAGAAAACCCCCTGTTTCATGATAGTTTAGCTGCTAAAACTCCTTTGGTTTACTACGCTCCTTCCGATCCTGAAGCATTAAAGATAAAGAAATTAGCAGCAGATATAGTAGGGATTAACTGGGAACCACCTTCTTATGCTCAAAGGCAAGGATTTTTATCCAAATTGCTTAATTTATTTAGGTAGAGTTAAGGTTTTAATCTTTCTGGATCTCGAGGGAGTAGGGTTGCTTCTCTTATGTTGCTGAGATTTAGTGCTTTTTCTATTACTCTTTCGATACCTAATCCGAAACCTGCATGAGGTGGCATTCCATATTTGAAGAACCTTAAATGGTCGAATTTTTCAGGATCTAAACCTTTAGCTTTAATATTCTCAACTCTTTTTTCATATCTATGTTCACGCAATCCCCCTGAGGTTATTTCCAATCCTTTAAAAAGCAAGTCAAAAGAGTAGGTTAAATCAGGTTCGTTCTCTTTTCTCATAAGATAGAAAGGCTTTTTTTCAAAAGGAAAATCGATTACAAAGATGAAATCTGAGTCGTAAGATTCTAATGCGTATTCTCCTAATTTTCTTTCAGCTTCCGGAGTCAAATCATGCTTCTCAAGTTCTGCACCCCTGCTTTTTGCTATCTCTTGAGCCTCCTCAAAACTTACTACAGGGAATCTTTTCGGAATTCTTACTTCTATACCTGCTTTATTGAAAGCGTAGTTAAGCAATTTTTCCTGTAGTTGTAAAGCATCTTTCATTTCATCAGTTACAAATTCTACATCGAAACTCATAAATTCTGTTAGGTGTCTTGTAGTATGGTGGGGTTCTGCCCTATAAACAAACCCTAAATCATATACTTTGTCTATTCCTGAAAGCAGTACCGATTCTTTATAAAGTTGTGGGCTTTGTGCTAAAAAGGCCTCTTTATCAAAATAGAGGACTGGAAAATAGTCTGCACCACCTTCTGTTGCTTCTCCTGTAATTCTAGAAAAGAATAATCGAGTGAACCCTTCATCATGCATAAAATCTTCTAGTGCCTTTACAAATTTGCTTTCTAAATTAAAAATCCGCATAACTTCTGGCCTTCTCATATCTAAAAAACGCCAATCTATTCTTTTATCCAGGTTAGTTTCAACTTTTCCTGAGATTTCTATGGGTAAAGGTGTTTCCGCTTTATTTATTATCTCTATGCTTTTTGCTATTAATTCTCTACCTCCAGGCGCTTTCTCACTGGATTTTACTTCTCCTTGAACCTTTACAAAACTTTCTCTACTAACTTTCTTAGCAGTTTTAAAAGTTTCTTCACTTACAGCATTTTTTTTAAAAACAACCTGGATTTCTCCAGTTTTATCTTTGAGAATTATAAATAATAGTTTTCCGAGATCTCTTTTTTCATGAACAAAACCAGCTAATACTTCTTCTCCTTCTTTTAAATGAGCGATATAAGAACTTCTAATCATCTAATCACCTAAGGGTCTAAAGCCCCCGGCGCGATTCGAACGCGCGACCTCTACCTTACCAAGGTAGCGCTCTAACCAGCTGAGCTACGGGGGCACAGGTTACATAGGTATTATTGTATTAAATTTTTTAAAGATTTTATTAGACTCGTCACTTTTACAAAAGATTGTGCTTCCACTCTATAATATACACTTTTTTATTGTTATCCCACTTTGCTCTTTCCATTGCATTTTTAAGGGTCTTATCAGGGTAGATGTAAGCTATATATAACGGTTTTGAAACGATTCTAAGAAGCGTTAGTGGTTTATCTTTCCAATATTCTAGTTGCGCTTTATTTTTATTTTTTATTTCATCTACGATATTAAGAAATTTTATAGTTCTTTCTCTCTTTCTAGGTAGTATCCATTCTTCTCCTAAATGTTTGTAAGCTACGAGATTTCTAATATCTTGGCATTTTTCTTGAGAAAATCCTTTTTTTATCTCTTTTTTAGCATCATTGTAGGCTTTATTCATCCACCATTCTTTCTCGATTTTAAGATGAGGAGAATAATGTGTTTCATGGAACAAGATATTAATAAAAGAGAGATATAATTTTTCAATTTCTTTTTTGTGTGTTTTATAATGTTTAAATATTCTAAAATCGTAATTGGAAATGTGATCAGGAAAAATATTTTTTATCTTCTCCGGGATTAAGTTATAGAGTGTTTTTATCGCCATTACATATTTTTTATAATTCCGATAATGTGCTAAAGAATTGATTTCTACTTTTATTACTTCCCACATCCCTAAGTTGTTATGATCTTTTTGGCTCATTTTGTCTCCTCATTATTTATTATTTCGCTAAGTGTTTTACCATCGAGACTTTCTATTGTTTTAAGTATCCACGAAATTGGGCAATATTTACTTATTTTACCTTCTATATCCTTAACATCTAGTGGTTCATTTATATGAGGAGGATGTTTAAAAGTTATAATTAGATTTCCTTTACCTTCATCAGGAGAGGGATAAGGACATGTAAATTCTATATATTTTATTACACCTTTATAAGGTAATTTCTTTTTCAATTCTTCTTTTGCTTTTACTACCCCTGTAATACCATAAAGGAGAACATCTTTTATCTCTTCAGATCCAATTTCTTTTTGTGCATTTTCTAATTCTATTCTTATGCCCTCTTTTTCTACATAGTTTTCTATATCTTTCTTAGCTATGCTTAAAGAGGTTAAAAAGAAGAAAGAAGTAATCAAATAAGAACTTAAACCTTTTATTATTGCTTTTTTAATATTTTTTTCTTTTTTAAAACTTTCTTTTCCCCATCTGTATGCTATAGCCGGTGGGAAAAAACTAAAACTTAATAAATCAATAAATACGTCTTTGAAAGAAGGTAATGAAAGAGGGTTATAGTTTAAGAGCAGGTTGCTTAAATTCTCGAATGTTGTTTTATTAATGAGGTAAGGGTTTTCTATGGCAATTTTAATTCTCCATTTCTCCATGTTTTCTAATTTATACGAATAACCTTCCCATCCAATTACTTTGTTTAATTTTCTTTTTTCTAATCTTTTTCCATATTTTCCTTCTGCTATTATGCGAAGGTGGGTTAAAGGTTCTTCTAAAGCTTTTTTATTCAACCAATCAACTGCTTTTATCATTTTCCATAGCGAAGTGATATAAACTTCTTTGAAAGCTTTCCAATCTTTAATTTCCTCTTGAGAGTTAGATGATAAATAAAGGAGATTTTGAAGACTACTAAGTTCCTGAGCTAAATAATAAGGAGAAACCGCTTGCCAATTAGGAAAGTCGTTATCTATGTTGTATTCTCTTTCTAAAGCGCGTTGTATTGATGTTTGTGTTACAGGAGGCTCATAACTTTTTCTTTCTACTATGGTCCACTTCACTCCATTTCCTTTTATATTTTTATACTCTTCTCTAATTCTTGGTATTCTTGGATCTTTGTTTTTCCATCCTTTCGGGAAATGGATTAATAACTGATAATATTTTTTTCCATGTGGTTCTTTTAAAATAGAGTGAATAAATTCTAATTGGGAAATGTAATAGCAGAACTCTTCTTTAGGATGTTGGATAATTCTTTTTATTAGAGAGTATATCTCATTTTTATTCATTTTTCCACCTCATACAAAGATTAATATAATTCAATAAAACTTTTAAAATATATGAAGGTTATGGATACATCTCAATATATCGATATCTCACTATATTTTATATAGTGAGAGTATATAAATCCATATATATACCCTGAGAAGATTTAATTCTTTAGGCCCTAGTCCTGTATCACCATGTTATAAATTAGATGGCGTTCTCCATAGAGAACGCCTCATACTTAAGGGGGATAAAACATGCAATTTAAGGGAGATAAAGCAACTTATGTAATAGTATCGTTAGTGGCATTCATACTATTGTTTTCAATAATTAGAGATGTTTTTGGAGACACGGCATGGGATGTTATTACTGTTAAGGTTAATGTTTCTCAAGTAAGTATGGTGGATATTAATCCTTCTATACTCTCTTGGCAGAATGTACCTCCAGGAGGAGTTGGTGATGATTCTTACGAATCTAATAATTATGAAGCAATTTGGATAGAGAATATAGGTTCAACCAATATTACAGCAATTTGGTTTAATTCATCATATCCTTCATCATTACCTTTTGGAACAGGTAATCCTAATGCATATGATGCTGGCAATTTCGTTGTTATTAGTAATGGTACAACACCTTTTTATTTTGTGAATAGGGTTGAATATTGGGAAAGCGACTCTTTATATGTGAGAACACATGCTGCTATAAATGACACCTCCTATTTAAGTGGAAACATTTTTGGAAGGTTCAGAAATAGCAGTTATGAATATTTTTGGGAGTTTAATACATTAGCCGGAGGACAGAACTGCACTTATGGTAATTTTTACATTAGTGATTATCCTAAAACTCAAGCAACCACAGGTGATGCTGATTTGACAGATAACACACCCATATCCATCAATCCAGTTAAAAAACTATTGGATTTGTATGGAGTGGGAGCAGTTACTATTAATGGAACTTTAAAGTATTGTGTTGTAATTCCTGAAGACTGCAGTTATGTTATGTTTAATAGATGGAATGCCGATGCTCCTGGAGCAGATTCTTCTATCTGCTCCTCTATTATTAATTCAGGTTATTTTGTTAACGGTACTTATATTTACCCAGGAGGCGTGGCTAAAGCATACATTAAGGTTTATGTTCCTTATGGAGTACCTTATGGTCCTGTTGGAGAAGGAAAACTTACTGTATTTGTGACCACAGCATAATCCTAATATAATGAAAAGGGAGGTGAAGCAAATGCAAATGAGAGAGGTTTTGAATTTGGATAAAGTTAAGAGGTTGCGAGCAGCAAAAGCAGGCTATGGAATAGCAGCTGTATTTTTTGTTTTAGTGTTGGCTGCATTAATAAAAGTAGGGGTTGCAGATGACCCAGTGTATTACGCATCTGCTACTTATAGCTGGGATAGAGCAAACATTACAGTAACTATTAATCAAAAAACAATAGTAGATATAACTCCAGAAGTTATGAATTTTGGATTAGTTGATCCAGGTACTATTGTTACTGCATATAATGTAAGCGATGGAACCAATAATGTCGTTCAGCTAAGCCAATTTGAAATAGAGAACTTAGGATCCACGAATTTAACTCATGTGTGGTTGAATGTTACTCAACCAACTACAAATCCGTTTGGAACCGGTTTATCTGGGTTATATGATCCAGGTAATTGGATTGCTGTAAATGTTTCATGGTTCAAGGACGGCGCTACACCTACATATACTAACACTATGTCATTCGTGGATAGGATAGAATTTAATGAATCCAAGGAATTGGTATATTTGAATTTACCTGCAAATACAAAAAGCTATGGAAGGTTTAGAATTGCTAATAGAGAATATTTTTGGGCAATTAATGCCTCAGGAACTAATTGTGATTCCTCAGTTGCAGGTAATACAGTCAATTTAATTTTAGCAAATCCTGCAGAACCTCACAATGTAACTCAAACAGGAGATATAAACCTTGTTGATGGAGATGAAGTATTAGTTTCATACGCGGCATCCACAGGAACAGATCCTAACAGCGGTATAACTTATTCATTACCTTCCGCATCTACCACTTATAACGGAGAAGAATATGTGTTTTTAGTGGCAACAGATTGTAGCCATATACGAGCAGTTAAGTGGAATGCAGATGCACCAGGTAATACATTGTTGAGTAACAACGGTTATTTATTCGAGGCAGGAACTCCGGAAGCAGGTATTTACCCTGGACAGGCAATTGCATTAAATATAGAAATGCGTGTACCTTATGGTGTAGTAGCAAGTAAGTATGAAGGTTGGTTAACTGTAGTGGCAGATAGCCTATAAAGGGAGAAAGACCTCTCTCGTTTAAGAGGTTGATGAACCTCCCTTTACATAGCTTTTTAATCTTTTTTCTTTATATTTTTTATTATGTTTTGGGTATCAATTAAAAAAGAGGAAATAAAACAAATGAAATTTTACACATTATATCTTATTCTTGCCAATGTATTAGTATTTTTTTCACCTTTAAATAATATCCCTTCATTTTATTTAGATGTCTCTCATCCCTTAGAAATATGGAGGTATTTCACATCTTCTTTTATTCATGCTAATTACTCTCATCTTATTAGTAATATGTTTGCTCTTTTCATCTTTGGATTAGTATTAGAAGGGCTTGTAGGATCTTGGAATTTTCTGAAGGTTTACTTCTTATCTTCTTTTATAGGAGGTATTGGTTTTATTTTATTTAATGGTGATGCTGTTTATGGTGTAGGAGCAAGCGCAGCTATTACTGGTGTTATAGGTGCTTTAGCAGTACTACGACCCAAACTAATACTTTACTTTTATGTTCCTATGCCTATGATCATATTAGCGCTTATTTATTTAACTAATGATATTCTTGGATTATTTCATTCTACTTCTAATATAGGCTATGGAGCTCATATTTTTGGATTTATGGCAGGAGCTTTATGGGGCTATATTAATCGAAAAAATTATAAAGAATATTATGCGAAGAAAACAGAGTTATTGATTAATGAAAAAGATCTTGAAGATTGGGAAGATAAATATATGACTGATTAGTGGTGCATAGAATTAAAAATATTTATAAAATTTAGCTCTCTTTTTACAATTAAATGGGGTGGTTCTATGAGAAGATCTTTGTTTTTGATGATATCTTTTATATTAGTTGTTTTAGTTCTCTTTGCTGGCTGTTTAGGTGGGAAGAAAGAGATAAGCGAGGAGCAAGGATTGACTTCTTCCCAGTCACAACAACCTAAAGAAAGTGGAGTTCCTCCTACTTTAGGAGATGAAATTAAGGAATTAAACGTTAGTGATGATGAATATATAGATGCGATGGGTGATGACTTGTACATAGAATCGGATATTTTTTAATCAATCTTCTTTTTTAATTTTTCTAAGAACTCTTTTAAATTCTTTTTTGATACAACTGCCCCTGCTGCAGGTATGTGACCTCCTCCTTGAACTTTTCCCGGCATCTCTTCGCTAATTTCTTTGAGTATCTTACCTAAGTTGACTTTGAATGATTGGTTTCTTAAACTTATATAATAGTATTCATCTCCTTTATCGTATATCAAGATTATAGTTTTATTAGGGTATTTTTCAGAAAGTTTATTAGCAAGTTGCGACTTTATTTCATACTTACTCTTCACCTCACATATTAAATAAGTGGGTGTTTCTTCTTTATTTGATAGACAGTGTTTTTCTAATTTTTCTAACTCCTTTCTTAAGTATTCGTATTTTTTGTATTTTTCAATAATATCTTCTAATGTTTCAATGTTATAAGAAAGATCCTTCACTATAGATTTCACATTATCAATGCTGTAAGCCACAGCTAAACTTATCAATTCTTCTGCTTTAAACAACTTTTGAATATCAAATTTATTAAGAAAGTGTTCCCATGCGCTGATTGCAGCATCCCCTACTATGCCTAATGCAGCTATCCAATCATACTTATTTAAACGTTCATCTAACTCTCTTAAAAGATCATATGTTAGTTTTGCAGTTGGGTATTTACTAGGATCTTGACCGAATGTGATAAGTTGAGGTTTTATAACTGCTATTTTATTGCTATGTTCGTAATCGTTAAAAAGGATGTGATGATCAATTATGATTATAGAGGACCTTATTTTCTCCAGATCTTTTTCAAACTCGTCTCCTGCTATGTCTAATATAAGCAAGAGATCATAATTTTCTTCATTTATTTTCTTAATTAGCTTTTCATCTATTCGTCTTTGGCCTTTTTTTAAATACCAGTAATCTATGGAGGAGATGTTTTGTAAATGAAAATATCTTGTTGCCAAAGATGCAGCACCTATTCCATCC
>JALWJP010000118.1 GCA_026997215.1 Nanobdellati archaeon | reverse complement strand
AAGGCAAAAAGACCTTTATGGAGTGTTTTGGGAACTAAAAAAGGTGTTAAACTAAATCACTGGGAGGAAGGTTTAAGGAGGTTTATTGAGTATGCAAAATCAGAAGGAAGAATTTAAGCTTATTGAACCTTACGGAGGTAAGCTTGTTAATCTTATTCCATCGGAGGAAGAAAGGAAAGAGTTAAAGGAGAAAAGCATTTATTTAAAAAGTATTCAAATTCCTTACAGGTTTGTTTGCGATTTGGAAATGCTTGCAATTGGCGCATTTTCACCCCTTGACAGATTTATGGGAAAGGAAGATTACGAAAGTGTTCTTGAAACTATGCGTTTAAAGAACGGATTACTTTTTCCCATACCCATAATTCTTCCGGTAAAGGAAGATATATTTAAAGAGCTAAACTTAAAGGAAGGAGATGAAATAGTCTTAAGGGATGAGTATAACGTTCCCCTTGCTATCTTAAGAATAGAAGAAATCTTTAAAAGAAATCCAGAAAGGGAAGCTTTAAAAGTTCTTGGAACTACGGACCCTTACCACCCTCTCGTTCCTGAAATGTTCCTTTGGGGAAATTATTGTCTAAGCGGCGAGCTCAAAATAATTCAACTTCCGAAACATTATGATTATCCTCAATACAGACTTACTCCCCAGGAAACAAGGGAAAGGTTAAAAGAACTCGGATATGAAAATGTTGTTGCATTTCAGACGAGAAATCCCATGCACAGGGTTCATGAAGAACTTACAAAAAGAGCGAGAGATAAGATAAACGGAGCGTTACTTTTAACCCCTGCGGTTGGTGTTACAAAACCTGGAGATATTGATAACTATACAAGGATGAGAATCTACAAAGTTCTCTATGAAAACTACTATGAAAAGGATAGAACATTGCTCGTATTTTTACCCCTTGCTATGAGAATGGCGGGACCGCGGGAAGCTCTCTGGCATGGAATAATAAGAAGAAACTACGGAGCAAATCACTTTATAGTCGGAAGAGACCATGCAGGTCCCGGAAAAGATTCCAAAGGAAAACCTTTTTATGGACCATACGAAGCTCAAGAACTTTTCAAGAAATATGAAGAAGAAATCGGAGTAAAGATGATAGCCTTTGAGGAACTTGTTTATGTTCCGGCATTAAATAAGTATATTCCTATCTCTGAGGCTAAAAAAAAGGGATTAAAGTATCTTTCGATTTCTGGAACTCAAGTGAGGGAAGAATATCTTGCAAACGGGAAATTATTGCCTGAATGGTTTACAAGGCCTGAAGTTGCGCAAATCCTTCTTGAAAGTTATAAACCTAAACATAGACAAGGTTTTTGCGTTTGGCTTACAGGATTGCCTTGTTCAGGTAAAAGTACTATAGCAAATATTTTAAAAATTATGCTTGAAGAAAAAGGAAGAAAAGTCACTTTATTGGATGGAGATGTGGTTAGAACTCACCTTTCTCAAGGTCTTGGATTTTCAAAGGAGGATAGAATTAAGAATATTCTAAGGGTTGGTTTTGTAGCTTCGGAAATAGTTAAACATGATGGTGTAGTAATAGTTGCTTTAGTAAGTCCATATAAAATGGCTAGAGAAGAAGTAAGGAGCATGCTCCCAGAAGGGAAATTTATTGAAGTTTTTGTAGATGCTCCCGTTGAAGTATGCGAACAAAGAGATGTAAAGGGTTTATATAAAAAAGCTAGACAGGGGTTAATAAAAGGCTTTACAGGAATTGATGACCCTTACGAACCTCCCGATAATCCAGAAGTACATATAGATACAACAAAATTGTCTCCCGAAGAAAGTGCAGAAAAAATTCTTGAATTCCTAAGAAAGGAAGGTTTTATAAAAGATTAATCTCTTCTTCCTTTACTTTTACCTGCTCATTCTATCAATCATAAATACAGGGCTTATAACACTAGAAATAAATTGTAAAAACTGTTGAATTTGAACTGAAGGAGCTGTAGCTACATAGATGATATCTTTATCTTTTATCTTAAAATCCTTTATTACAAAAAATGATTCAGGTTTTGTTAGGTCTATAGTATATATTACTGGAACTTTTCCATCTTTAGTTCTAAACTTATATTCTATTCCTAGTTCCTCTAACAATTTTTTATCTTCATATCTAAAAATAAATACCCCTTTAGCATGTGCTGTATTTAGATTAAGTCCTCCGGCCCTAGAAAGCGCCTGAGCTAAAGATATACCTGTAGCTTCAAATTCTAATTCCATATTTTTTGCTGTAGCTCCCATAAGGAGGGCACTTTGAGTTTTATAAACAACTGTTATTATATCTCCAGGCTGTAAATAAATATTTAATTTAGGATTTTTAATAATGTCCTCAAGTGGCAAAACAATTTTTCTTCCATTTCTATCTATTTGAACTAATGTTTTACGTATAGGTGATGTTACACCTCCAGCAGATGCAAGAATGTCAAGAATAGTTGACGTACTGTATTCAAGAGGAATTCTTTTGCTTTCTTTTACATGACCAAAAACAGTAACGTAAGCTGATTTATATTCAATGACTCTAACAATTACCTGTGGATTATTAGCCACATTTGAAAGCTTTTTTTCGATTTCCCTAGACACTTCTTCTGGTCTTTTGCCAAGAACATAGATTCTACCTATAAAAGGAACATTTATATATCCTTGATCATCAACAGCTTGAGGGGGGATCTGAAGTACAGCAAGACCTTTAGATGATATAGAGGAATTAATAGATGCAAGTAAAACAGGTGGAGGACTTTCATAAATAGTTATTTCAACAATATCACCTGCTCCAAGAGCAGGAGAATACTTTTTATTAAATACTTTTTCTTGTTGAAAATCATCTAAAAAACTGTACTCACTTTTTTTTAAAACGAATGTTAGTGTAGGTGATAATTCTATCACAGTTACGTAAGGATTTACATGTTTCTGGGACTTTATTGTATAAGTTGAAGGTCCTTGTTGAGGAAACATAGTCGCACATCCGTTTATAACAATTAAAGTTCCAAGTAAACTTCCCAAAGTAAGAATTTTTTTTATCCCCATCCTTTACTTTAGAATTTTAACTCCCCAGATATAAAAATTCACCGTCTAATACAATCTGAGCTTAACAAGTTTTTGTACTAGCTTGAACTTTTGTGATGTATGACATATCTTGTAAGGTAGTGAGGAAAGGGCGAAAGGTCAGAAGGAGTAAGAGAGTAAGGTTGGACTTTGGGCGGTTCATCGTAGAAGAATTAAAAAGCA
>JALWJP010000117.1 GCA_026997215.1 Nanobdellati archaeon | reverse complement strand
GAGCTATATTGCTTATTTTAAAGCGTGCTTCACTTTCTTTATAAGCTTTATTTATTTCATGCAATAATTTATTTTTTTCTTTCTTATCTTCTTTTACCTCATACAAGCCTAATTTATGTAATAACTTGTATATTCCCTTGAGTTCTTTTTTTTCTTCTAAGTCTTTTGTATCTTCATTTTCTTCAGTGGTTCTAGGCATTGTTTCTTCTTTCACACTTTCTACTTTTTTAGATAGTTCTTCAATATATTTATTGAATATAGCATCAATAAGCTCAATAAGTTTGTTATAATTCTCTAGTTTCTCTTTTAACTCTGCTTTCTTTTTTTCATACTCTTCTTTATCTATTAGCCCTCTTTTATACAGATTCTCTAAGGCATCAAGATCTTTTCTATATTGTTCTTCTTCCTCTTTAAATATTCCGTTTTGAAAAGCTTCTTTTATTTCTTGCTCTATCTTATTTTTCAATGTTTCAAGTTCTTCTTTTTCTAATTCTCTTTTTATTATGTGCTCTATTTTTGATATTTTATCTTCTATGTCTGCTCTACTTTTTTCATATTCTTCATCAGATATTATACCGTGCATATGCAAATTTCTTAGAGACTCTAAATCTTTTATCCAATTTTTTTTCATTTCTTCTAGTTCTTTTATATGACGCTTCTTTATTATATTTAAAGATTTTTGTTTCTTTTCTTTATTTTCATCTTCTTTTCTACGGGTCTCATCCCTTATTACTTCCTTTTCTTTTGTAGGAGCAGTTGGTTCTTTTTTAACTTCTTTATTCTCTTCTATAATCTTTGATTTTGCTTTTTCATATGCTTCTTTGGAAATTAAACCTGATTTGAAAGCCATATCTAAATCTTTTAATGCCTTTTCTTTTATTTTTATTTTCTCTTTAACTACTGTATTCTCCTTTATATTCTTTTCAGTTATCATTTGTTTAGCATTCAAGATCATCCCCATATTTCTTTTAACTCTTTTTGTACTTTACTTAATTTCTCTAATTTGTTGTTTATTTCTTGTAGTTTTTTCTCAATGGAAATGCGTTGGGCATTAAGTTGCGATTCTTTATTAGCAAACTCCGCTATTAAATCTCGTAGTTCTATTTCTTTTGTTTGCACCTCTTTTAGATGCTCTTTTATGTCATGCAGTTTCTTTTCTAATTCCATCTTTTCTTGAGTTATCTTTTCTATTTTCTCCTTCAATTCTTTGAAAATTTGTACAATGTCTTGTTCTCCCTGAACATTTTCTTCTGCCATAGTATCACCTAAATTATATAAGGGTGTTAAGATATATATATTATTGTATGGCACAAACATTACAGCAGCAGTTATCTAATGAGGAACTTTTACAAGAAATAGAATTTTATAATGAAAAGCTGGAGTTATTTAAAGGAGAAATTAGAAAGGTGTTTGTCGGTCAGAACGAGGTTTTGAATGCAGCCATATTATCTTTATTATCTAGAGGACATATTCTATTAGAAGGTGCTCCAGGACTAGCAAAAACATTATTGGTTATGACTATTGCTAAAACCGTAAGAGATGCAAAATTTCAAAGAATCCAATTTACTCCAGATTTATTACCTGCCGATATTACAGGTATTACTGCCTATGATCCTAACAAAGGTTTTTATGTTGTTAAAGGACCTGTGTTTGCTAATTTCTTATTAGCTGACGAAATTAATAGAGCACCACCTAAAGTACAAAGTGCTATGCTTTCGGTTATGCAAGAGAGGCAAGTGGTTATAGGAAAAGAAATTTTTAATCTAGAAGAACCTTTCTTTGTTATGGCTACTCAAAATCCTGTCGAACAACAAGGTACTTATCCTTTGCCAGAGGCGCAAGTAGATAGATTTCTTTTCAAGGTTTATGTTTATTACCCTTCTAAAGATGAGGAACTTATAATTTTGGATAGAAACACCACCATACATAAATTTGAAAAATATGAGATAGTTCCTGTTTTAGAAAAGGAAGATTTTCCAAAAATGCAGGAATTAGTAAAGCAAATTAGGGCTTCTGATGAAATAAAAAAATATATAGTGGATATAGTAGATGCAACACGTAATCCTGATGATTACGGTATAGAGTATGGAAAATATATTGCATGGGGTGGTTCTCCTAGAGCTAACATTGCATTATATATTGCATCTAAAGCGCAGGCATTTTTAGAAAGAAGGACTTATGTTTTACCAGAGGATGTAAGAAAAGTGGCTCATAACGTTTTGAGACATAGAATTATTTTGAATTATGAAGGTAAGGCGATTGATTTAAACACAGATACTATCGTAGATGAGATTTTAAGGAAGGTAGAGGTACCATGATGTTGAAAAAACGGAAGACTTCTCGTGAGGTAAGAGAGGAGAATGAAGATTTGAGAAAATTAGAAAGGGAACTTAAATTAAGAGGCTACACTCCCAGGACGATTAGCGCTTATAAGTTGTATGTAGGTCTTTATAAGGAATATGTTAAAGAGAGAAATTTAAAGGAAGATGTGGAAAGTCTTAAAGACTTTTTAGCATATTTATTAACTGAAAAGCAGTATAAAGCCACAAGTATTGCTATGGTTAAAGCAGCACTATTATTTTATTTTGAGAATTTAAAAAGTATTGAGGTCTCTCCTAAACACTTGGCAACTCCTAAAAAACCTAAAAAACTACCTGTGGTATTGAGTAGAGATGAAGTTAAAAGGTTAATAGATGCTGCTGACAGTGAGAAAAAGAAACTTATTGTAATGGTACTTTATGCCACAGGTTTGCGCGTATCTGAACTTATTAATTTGAAGGTAAAAGATTTATATTTTAATGAGGGAGTTATAAGAGTAGTTAGTGGAAAAGGTAAGAAAGATAGAGTTGTTACGGTTAGCGAGAGATTATTAAGAAGATTGAAAGATTATGTAAGAACTAAAACTCCTGAAGACTATGTTTTTGTGTCTAAGTACGGGGATAAATTGAGTAGTAGGTATATACAATATCTTGTTAAGGATTTGGCCTTGGCCGCAGGCATCTCTAAAGAAGTTACTCCTCATGTATTAAGGCATAGCTATGCTACTCATCTTTTAGAGGCAGGAACAAATATTCGTGTTATACAAGAACTCTTAGGTCATGCTAATCTGCAGACTACTCAAATCTATACTAAAGTAAGTTTAGACGAACTTAAAAAAGTAAAAAGTCCTTTAGATAATATTTAAATTTTTATCGGAATTTATTTTATTATTTTATGG
>JALWJP010000116.1 GCA_026997215.1 Nanobdellati archaeon | reverse complement strand
ATTTAGGATAAACCATAAAATCTATTTATGAAATACTATGAGTTAAAAGAAAAAAAGAAAAGATTAGTTTTAACTATCATTTTAATTGTATTAAATATCATTGCTTTAAACAGAGGAAGTTATGCAGATACCTTACAACTTGGGTCCCCTGCAGTATTTACACTATATGGCTTGCCCTATTTTATTAGAATGACAGATGATGTGACTGGCAATGATATTGTTAAACAATTCTCTTTGAGTAACGACCCAGTATATCTTTGCTTTTATACAGAATGTGATAGTAACTACATAACGCTTAAAATAGATGATAATGTTGTAGTAGATTCTTCATCCATATCGCAATATACTCAAGACGCTTTAGGGTGGTATTGTATACCTCTAGATAATGTAGTAGAACCCAATCCTAATTCCCTTTCCACATTTACTCTTGAATGCGGACCAAATGAAAAACATTCTTTTAGTTACGGTCTTTATACTAATGAAGAATATTCACTAAACATAGAATTTAATAAAGATATAAAAGTATTAGCTGAAAAAACAGACGATAATCTAGAAGATATTAAGGTTTATTACATAAATGCTACGCCAGATCAGTTAATAAAATTAAAAGTAAGTATAGAGTCAGGAGAAGGAACAATAATAGATCCCTCTATGTTCTCTGTAAAAAACGGAGAATTCTTGAATTTAAAGAATGGAAGATATTCATCTTTTAGAGCAAATCTATGCGAGGATAGTACAGCATGCATAGAATATGAAGTACCTATAGATGATACTTGGTTATATAAAGAAGGATATTTAAACATTTATATTTCTACTAGTGAGACTCCTTTAAGTGCTCAATACGTGATATCTAAAACCATAAAAATAGTTCCAAAACCCTTAAGCGTAGATCTTTATATTAATAATGAACCTTATATAGATCAGGGCATATATGCTGCTGATAGTAATATTTATATAGAGATAAAGCCAATAATATATAGCGGCACTGTCAACGATATTGAAAATATAATTATTGAATTCTATAATTCTACGAATGAATTAGTAGAAAGTATGAACATCAACCTTAACGAGAATACTGAAATAAATGTTCCTGACACAGGTTTAACAGGCAAATTAATTGTAAAGGTAACTCATAGTAATGGATTAACTTATGAATTTCCTTATTCCTTTAGAACCTTTAATATTAAAGGGTTAACTCAAATAAATAAAAAAGAATACGTCGTAGGGGAGAATGTTGAAGGAAATATATCTTTAGATAAAATAAAAGGACTAGATTACGCATTAGAAAATATATATGTTGTTAATTCTAATAATGAGAAAGTGCTAGAGATAACAGAGATATATCAAGATGACAAAACAATTAATTTCACTTTTAACATACCATTTACATGGAAAGAAGGAACCTATAACTTAATAACAAATATGAGTATAAATTACGATAATCAAAAAATATACTCTCAGGACAGTCTAACATTTACACTAATAGATTTTACAGATAATTACAAATTAGCAGTTAAATGTATTCCTTCGGAGAAGGTAGAATGCGAAGAAGAATATAATTTAGATGACATTACATTAATAAATCTTTCTACAGTAGATGCGTTCGATCCTGTAAATATTACTTTATTACTCGCAAACGTAGGGAAAAACATTTCCGTGGATGAATTCAAAATAACAATAAAAGATAAAAAATATCCTAATCAACTAATTTATTTTAATGAAGATGAAGAAATAAAATGGGGCGAAATATACACATTAAACATAACTATATATCCCGCATATATTTCACTTTTAGATTTTGAAGAAAATCAAAAGCCAACGATACTTTTGAAAAAAGGAGACATAAACCTTCACGAAATAATAATAAACATGAGTGTAGAAGAAACGGGATTAAAATCCTTAGACATATCGATGGATAAAAAAGACATGCAATATTATGCTAATGACACCATCAATTTAAAAATAATTAATTTACCACCTCAATCTCGTTACTTAACAGCAAATATCACTTTGAAAGCATTCACTACAAAAACTTTAACAATACCCATAAAAGAAGGAGAATTAAAAATAACAATACCTCGTGATGTATTAAAAGAAGGTTATAATAATCTAGAAATACAAGTAGATATTTACCTATTTGATAAAAAATTATTAAGCAGAATATTCAAAATAAAAGACATACAGGTCATACCGGCTCATGAATATGCTGATAAAATAAATGCTCTCAAAAAGATATGTAATTGTAGCAGTGTGGATCAAGAAAAATGTAAAAGTTATCTTAAAAAAGCAAATGAAATAAAAGAATTAGGAAAACCACTACCAAAAGAAATTGTAGAATACATTCAAGAAAACGAAAATTGCGAATCAACATCTTCTTCTACATCAACCACAGAAGAAACCACTTCTGATATCGATGAGATGCTTTCTATAGCTAAACAAAAATACGAAGAACTTTGTAAAATCTATTATGATGACATTCTAGCTTATGCACCTGATGAATCAACAAAAACTCAAATAATCAATTATTGTAAAAATTATAAAAAATATTATATGAGTAACATATTAAGAGATGATGTTGTAAAATCCTTTTATGAAACCACGATTAGAATGTACGATCAGTATAAACAACTCATGCCTAATATTGAAGAATCAGAAAATAATACTCAAGAAAGGAAAAGCACAGCTCTAATAATAGGTATAATAATTGCAATTCTTGTAGTAATAGGCGTTGCCATAGTATTGTACATGTCTATACCTAAAGATAATAAAGAAGAAGAGATTATCGAGGACATCTATTAAACATATCAATAATATCTAAAGGCTTTAAAGACTCTTTTTTCTTTCGAGCAGCCAATTCGCCCGCTTTTTTAAAAAATAAAGAAGAACAATAAGCAGCAAGGTAAGCATCTTTGAGTCGGCTAAAATAAGTTCCTACAACTCCGGCTAAAGCGTCTCCTGTACCTGCTTTAGCCATTTCAGCACTTCCCCCTTCTACCTCTTTCATAGAATTTTTATAAATTATACGATCAACATAACCCTTTAAAAGAATCACAGCATTATGTTTTTTTGAGATACGAGAAACAGCATCAATAGAAGGGTGTAAATTAAAAGCTTTCCGAAACTCGCCTTCATGAGGTGTAAGAATAGCGGGTTTTTCAAAAACATGGTTGTAATGAGCAATAGCGTAAATAGCAGTAGCATCTATAACTACATTTCCTTTGAATATCTTTAATATCTT
>JALWJP010000115.1:1862-3263 GCA_026997215.1 Nanobdellati archaeon | reverse complement strand
CTCAGGGCCAGCATCTGGAACTCATAAAAGACCCTTCTCTAAAAATTAAGGGCGGGATATACCCGCCCTCTTCCCAAACCTATACAAAATGGAACTTTAAACTCAAAAAACTGATAGTATGTTTCATTTCCCTTCTCATCCCTGATAGTCTGTCTGTAAGAGTTTGGAATGTCTAAAAACTCACTTACCCTACCGCCTATCATCCTCTTGTTCACTAAAAGATTAGAACCTTTATACGCCCTCATAAGTTCATATACATCACTGTACTCCATTTAACTCTCTCCGAATACTCTTAAGTGCTTCCTCTATTTCTCCTTTGTTTTCTATCAGCTTTAAAATCATGTATCCTATAAATGCTTTAAAATGCTCCTTTTCCTTTACGTTTACAGGTGCAGTTATAGAATACCTGCAACCTGTTATAGAAGGCGGAAGTTTTGTTATCGTATCAACTACATTCGTGTACTCGAAAAGCCGGCCTTTATGCTTTTCATAAAACCTCTCAAAAAATACTGCCTTCCTGTAAGAAATCCTCTTATAAAGCTCTTTTACTTTCCTTGTTACACGTAGCGTAATATACTTTCTTCTTTCCACTTTTTTATCCTCTCTTTTATGTCTTCCTCAGAGTACTTTTCTGCTAAATACTCTAAAAAAGCAGTATAAAAAGAACCGCTGTCTATGTTGTTTTTCACAAGAAGTGTAAGTATCCCTAAAGTCCTGAACTTTATCTTGTACTTAGGTTTTGTACTCTTTGCTTTCTCTACTACCTTTTCAAACTCTCCGTTGTCTAAAAGTATATAAACCGCATAATCTTTGCTGTTTGGAAAATAATCCGATATTACCCTGTGCATTCTTTCTACCAATTTAATCCCTCCAGTAAGAATTTCCCTTCTACGTTCTTTACGAAAAACTTCACTTTTCCCTCTTTCAGCTTTTCACAGGTACTTTTGCACTTAAACCTTACAAGTGTCCCGTAAACTTTGTATAGAGGATTTCTTACTTCTTTCACTACTTCCGATACAATAAACATCTGATAGATTGAATTGTTCTTTATAAACAAAATCTCATCTTTCACGGTCTCATCGTAAAGTGGATATATATACTGCAAACTGTTAAAATAAGCACTCTTTACCGTGGAAGGTGTAAAGTTTAACCTGTAGTAAACGTACTCTTTTACCAAGTCTATATCCGTCTTCGGTATAGGTGCTTTAAATATCCACAAAAGAGGAAAAACAAAAAATATAAAAAACAGAGAAATGCTAAGCAGAACACCAAACAATAGTTTTACTTTCCTGCACTTTGAAAGCTCACTTGCGAAAAACATATCCAAGCTCCTCTAACGCTTTCTTTACCCTAATTACGTAATTCGAACTTTCCCTTGCTTTATATCCCTTGTTATAACAG
>JALWJP010000115.1:1109-1852 GCA_026997215.1 Nanobdellati archaeon | reverse complement strand
CTGTTTATACATTCCCTTAAAATGTACCCTGCTATAAATGAAGCTAAACAAGGCTTAAAAGCATACTCTACAGGAATTCCTAACCTTTTTAAGTTTTCCTCATTTATCTGGAACATTCCGTAGTCTTTTGTTCCGTTTTTGTTTACGTTTACAGCATTCGCTTTCATACCGCTTTCTACTACCGCTATTGCAAGTAAAATGTCCGGATTAACTTTATACTTCTTTCCTGCCAGCATTAAACACTTCTTAAACTCATAACTATTAGAAGTCTGTATCAGGAGTACCGTCATCAATAAGAAGATACTCCATACCGCCGAGTACAACGTTCCCCTGCTCATCCCTATAACTTCCCCTGTATATCTTTATATACTTTGGACTTTTCAAAACCTCTTTCCTTACCTCCTTCATATTCCTCACAAGCTCTTTTACTTTCTCATCAGGCTTACTGTAAATTTCATCTAAAAGGGAATAAGAAGTCCTCTTTTCTACTGCCTCTACCTTCTTTGTTGAACACCCTGCAAGAAAAACGGAAAAAGCTAAAAATACAGCTATAACCTTTCTCATATCTCCTTCTCCTCTATACCTAAGTCTGCTCCTTTAACAAAGACTATAAAAACTCTCTGCTTTGGCTTTACTACAATTGCAGGGACTTTCCTCTCATACTTCCTCATCCAGAACTCAAAGAACTTCTGCGTTCCTTGATTTACACCCTGCAGTACCGCATATAGACCCCTGTCCTTTAT
>JALWJP010000115.1:0-1099 GCA_026997215.1 Nanobdellati archaeon | reverse complement strand
CTTTATTGCAGTTACCACATTCCCTTGAGGTGTAATGCTCTGTTCCACAAGTCCCTGTTGCATTCCTGAAGCTATTCCCGTTATAGTTCCCATACTTGAAATCTTTGCAAAGTCCTCTTTCGTCAGCCATTTTTCCTCTCCGGTTAAACCTATCTGAACAAGACCATCTTTCGTTTTCTCTTCTCCTACCGCTATGTTTACAGGAATTTCTACAACTTTTCCGCTCTTTAAAACGCAGGAAAGTGTACTCTTTAGCCCGCCTAAAATTGCAAGCCCCTGAGAGATGTCGTACTGTGCTGATGTTGTTATAAGACATTTTTGTGCAGGAATGTAAAAGTCATTAGCCGTTCTTATCGGCTTTGTAAACTCTAAAACCACAGGCGGAAGCATTCCCCTTTCAGGAGCTATAAAACCGTATAAAAGCCTTCCTTCAACGATTGACCCGGCAGGGATATATACAGTTGGTTTTTCTTTCTTTTTTTTTACAGGCTGAGGAATAGGAGTTATATCCTGTTTGTTAAAGGGAGCTTTTAGCCCTGAAGAAGAATATGTTGATATGTGGTTCAAAACAGGCTTTTGTGTTACCTCTTCTTCTTGAACTTCCCTTCCTTGTATTATTTCAGATGGTATTATACTTAAACCTTTATTTTCTTTCTTTTCTTCCGTTTTTCTCTGTTTTATGGGTCTTTTAGATAGATTCTCATTTAACTGTTTTAACGTACTGTTTAACTCTTTTATGGAACTTAAGAGTTCTTTTTGCTGTTCTTGAATTTTCTTGTTTTGCTCGTATATAGGTCTTACCACTTCTTCTACACTCTTTTCCACTTCCGTAGGTGCTATACCGCTTTGAACCTGTACATTTAGTTCTTTTTTCCCGAAGAACAGCAGAATCACAAGCAGTATTCCTATAACAGAACCGCCTATTATAAGTGCCTTTTTGTTGTCCTTTAAGAAATTCTTCTCTTTCTTTTTTTCCTTAGACTGCTTTATTATTTTCTCCATATCAGTCCCCTAACAGATAAGGAATTTTTTTGAAAACGTCTTTTAATGCAACGATGAAAACGTACCTTTCTTCTTCTGGCTCAAAACTTACAACCTC
>JALWJP010000114.1 GCA_026997215.1 Nanobdellati archaeon | reverse complement strand
GTAGGTATTAAAATAAGCAATAAAATTAAAGACATACGAGTAGTAAAAGAATCTACCAATTATTAAAGATAAGGTTGCAATAACAAGATTTGTGAGAGGACCTGCAGCAGCTATAACACCTTCAATAGCAACCTCTTTTTTACTTCTCGTTAATCTAAAATGCTTATAAATCATTACAGCACCGGGAACAATTAAAGTAACACCTGCTAAGATCTTTAAAAGCAAAGCAAAACCCAAGCCAGCATATGATATTTCAAATCTTGCTTCATGCCCGTAATGTATTGCTGCATACTTATGAGCCAACTCGTGAAAAACGAAACCTGTTAATACAACAACTATCCAGAATGGGAGAAAATTTAAGTCACCATAGGAAAAGATGAAAGCTATTACTAATGTTGCTATAAAAAGATCTTTTAATTCCTCTTTATCTATGCTTATCACATTACAACACCTGCTATTCTATTTAATAACCATCCTAAACTATAAGTTAAAGCAGTTGCACCCCATCCTGTAAATAACATTTCCATTATTTTTTTCTTTAAACTTATGTTAGAACTTAGGCCAATAATAGCACCCCCTATTATCCATGCTAATGAAGCACTACTTAAACTCACAATAAAAGCGTGATAGGTATTTAATCCCAAATAATAAGGATACACTACAATTAAAGTTCCAAGCACATAAAATATACCTGTATAATACGCTGCTTTCAAAGGATCTTCTTTTATTTCTTCTATTGTTACTTTTTTTCCTAAATCTCTTAAAACCATTTTTTCAAAGGCATCCTGATCTTTAACCTCTTTTTGATTTTTAACTGAAATATAATTGCCTATAGACATAGATAATGCTCCTGCCATACCTATTATAGTTCCAGTAATACCTATTGTAAAAGAATTATTTGCATACAATGAAATCAAACCTGCAAGTGCTGCGGAGATTTCAACTAAAGCATCATTCATTCCCAAGAATATGTCACGTATGTGCTCTGTTACATCTGCTCTTCCTCCCATATCCTTACTTAGACTTTCATGTAATAATTCCTCTTCTATTATTCTTCTAAGAGTATTTTGAGATTGAGCATCAAGAATTCTTTTTTTATAAAGATGATAATATTCTTTAATAGCGCTCTTTTCTTCTATTTCAATAATATGAGAGATAAAATTAAGACCAAATAAATGGTATAGAATTAAATAGAAATTTAATTTGAATTTTTCAAACAAAGAAAGATCTTCTTTTACCTCTCCAGGAGAAAGAAAAGTTTTCCAAAATTCTGCATGTTGTTTTTCCATTAAAGCCATTTTCTTTAACTTTTCCTTTAATTCTGCTTCTTTTACTCTAGAAGATAATAAAAGATAGAAATTATAAGCAAATATTTCATCTTTGAAATAGTCTTTATACTTCATAAAACTATTTATAAATATTATCTTTAAAAATATTTATGGAGTTCTTTTTTGAACCAAAAACCATAGTTTTGATAGGAGCAACGCCAAATAAAGAAAAAGCAGCATATGCAGTATTACAAAATTTGAAAAAATATAAAGGCAGTATTTATTTAGTGAATCCTAAGTATGAAGAAATAGAAGGTATAAAGTGTTATAGATCTGTAAAGGAGATTGAAGAAACAATAGATTTAGCAGTAGTGATGGTCAATGCCAAAGTAGCAAATGAAGTAATCAAAGAATGTTTCGAAAAAAAGGTAAAAGGCATAGTAGTAATAACTGCAGGATATAAAGAGATAGGTGGTGAAGGAATAGAAAGAGAAAGAGAATTAAAAGAATTATTAAATATCTACAATTACAGCACGAGAATTGTAGGACCTAATTGCTTAGGTATATTAGATAATATAAGTGGATTAGACATTCTTTTTGTTGATAATAATAAAGTGAAAAAACCTCCTCAAGGCAATATATCTTTATTTTTTCAAAGTGGGGCATTAGGAGAAGGATTAATAGATGAGTTTGCTAAAGAAAACATAGGAATAGCAAGATTTGTAAGTTACGGAAATGCTGTAGATATAAAGGAAATTGATGCTCTTAAATTTTTTAGTAAAGATAAACACACTAAAGTCATAGGAGGGTATATAGAAGGTTTAGAAAAAGGCAGAGAATTTGCATCTCTTATAAAGTCCTCTCACAAACCAGTAGTGTTAATCAAAGGAGGTAAGGGAAAAGAAGGAAGTAAAGCAGTGGCAACCCACACAGGGAGTTTAGCATCTAACTATAAAGTATTCAAAGACATAATGGAGCAAAACAATGCTATAATTGCAGAAAATTTTAATGATTTTAAAAACTATCTTAAGGCATTTTCGTATTTAAAGAGGCCTTCAACCCAAAACATACTAATAATAACAAATGGAGGAGGTTACGGCGTTTTAGCAGTAGATGAAGCAGAAAAATATAATCTTAATCTCTATAAATTGACTCCGAAGGATAAAGAGAAAGTAAAAGAATTTCTACCTGCACATGCAACACCTCATAATCCTTTAGATTTAATAGGTGATGCCCCTCCTGAAAGGTATAGAAAAGCATTAGAGTATTTCACGACGATTAAAGAAATAGGAGCGATAGTGGTAATAGTTTTAGCGCAGACCTTTGCTATGAATGAAAGCATCACTGACATATTAATAGAGTATGCAAAAAAGAAGCCATTAATTGCAGTTATGCAAGGAAGCAATTATGTGGAAAAACTTAAACATAAACTGCATAATCACGGTGTTGCTACTTATGAGAATAGTGAAGATGCGATAAGATCATTAGCTAAAGTAATAGAATATTATAACGCCCAGGCCGGGATTTGAACCCGGCAAACGATGCTCGTTTGATCCGCACCTCACTAATAAGGTGTTTCTCGCTAACGCGGAAACACCTATGAGTGGCTATATTACGCCCAGGCCGGGATTTGAACCCGGGTCGGAGGAGTGACAGTCCTCCATGATAGGCCAACTACACTACCTGGGCTTATCTTAAAATCAAAATTATTATATTTATAAAGATGCGTTAAATTTAAAAAAATGTTATCTTTTAAACAGATCCTCTAAGAGTATTCTAAGAATCAAAAATATAAGTTTAAAAATTAGCATGTATGGTTAACAATAACCCTAATAACTCAACAACCATTTCCATAAAGGAATTAACTTTATTTTATTTTCTTTTTCTTTTATTTCTTCTTCCTTGTCCCAAGTTATACACAGAGATTCTTTTAACTTCAACTCATTCATCGCTTTCATTAACTTTTTCTTTTGCTCTTCATCAAATTCGTAGTCCTCCTCTATCAGTT
>JALWJP010000113.1 GCA_026997215.1 Nanobdellati archaeon | reverse complement strand
ATGAATCTAAAAAGAAAAATAAACCATTATCCATTACAAAAAATATATTATTATAAAACATCCAATGGAAAAGAGATAGATTTTTTAGTAAAGAGAGGTAGGAATTTTGAGCTAATAGAAGTATGCTACTCGTTTGATAAAGAGCATAAACTTAAACTACTTAAAGCAATGAATGAGTTAAATTTAAAGGAAAGCATATGCATAACATGGGATGAAGAGAATATTATAAAGGAAGGAAATAAAACCATAAAGATATTACCTTTGTGGAAATGGTTATTAAAATAAGTATAAAGATGTTCTTGGTTAACTAAGAAACTGAAATTTACTTCTTAAACCTAAACTCGCCTGCTATAACAGGCAATTCTAAATCAAAGTTATTAAGGATTTGAGGATGCATCTCACCTATTTCCCCTTCAAACAACTTCGAGTTTATTAACGCTGCCCTTCCCTCGATAAAATAAGGTTCTCTCGCTTCTTTAATCTCGTAGCTCAAACCCAGATCTTTCACAATCCTTTCTACTATACCCTTAGCCTTGGAGAAATTCGCATCTTTGCCTGCATAAACAAAAGCAAAAGCATCATCCTCCTCAATTCCATTAAATACCGTACCAATTTCAAACAAGAATTGAGGGTATTCATAAAGCCTATTATGTTGCAAGTTATGCAAAAGTAAAGGCATTAAATCTGTTCTCAAAACATCATATTCTTGATTCATTGGCCTCTCAACTTTCACAACATTTTTTGGTTGCTTATTCATCCTTGTGAAAAGAACATCTTCATTTGATAAATGATAATTCATCACTTCTATAGCCCCCATGCCTGTAAATATAAGTTGTATAGACCTAATTAGTTTATTATTGTCATGTTCCTCTCCTATTGTTGCAATAGAAGGTAAAGAAGCATCAAAATTTTCGTAACCGTGAGCAATAGCTATATCTTCGATAACATCAATAGGATGCAATATATCTGTTCTATAAGGAGGAACTAAAGCGTAAAACTCATTGCCCTTATCCTCATAGCCCATGCCCATTTTGAGCAACATATCTTTTATAGGCATATCAATTCCTAAATAACTTTTAACCTCTTCCTTGCTTACCAATTTTTTCTTATAACTCATATCCATTAAATAATTACCATTTATCTTAACATCATAAATCTCATCACTTAACTCGAAAAAATGTGCTGCTAAAATCCTAGCAGTTTCATTCACTTTCTTCTCATCCAAACCAGTAACATCCACCACAAAATTTTTAGTATTCTCATCTATAGCAGTGTAAACACCATTAATTATTGGAGGTAAAGCCAACACAACACCTTTGCTATCTACCCATACAGGATAAATAGAAGTATTTTCGAGTAAATGAGCATAAGCAATACCTTTCTCATGTTTTTCTAATATTTCTTTTATTGTTGCTTCTTTTTCCCATCCTAAAGGAATAAACTTAAAATTTTCCTTTACTCCTTTATAATATACGGGGAAAGTTACAGCATCAAGATTATGTACTCCTATACTTACTGCTTTTCTTCTTCTTCCATGAGTTATGTGCAACTTCTCTTGTAATTGAATTATAGAATCAAAATCAAAATTCTTAACGTTTCTTGCAATAAACATCCTCACATATGGTCTTACCGCCAAAGCATCTTTACTTAAAAAAACCTCTTCTTTACCCTTCTTTATCTCGTAATTTTTTAGTTCATGCTCTAAACCCAAATAATAACGAAGAGCGCGAGCAACACCTTCCTCGCTCAATAAATCAGGCCTATTAGGGAACACCTCAACTTCTATTATATCCTCAGTTATACCCTCCACAGCAGTACCTAATGAAGACAAGATAGTCTCTAAATCCTTTATACTTAATTCCTTACCTATAAGTTTCTTTAACCTCGCTATCTTAAAATTAACAGTAGGCATTAATAACACCTTAATACAGCCATCTTTTAAGGTCTCTCAACATCTTAATATCAGTTGTGTAAACATCTCTAATATCTTTGAATCCGTAATAATTCATAATAATTCTTTCTAAACCTAACCCCCACGCCAGCACTTTAACTTCTTCGCCTAATAAAGGTTTAACCACTTCTGGTCTAAACATGCCAGCACCGGCTAATTCAACCCACCCTTTCTCAGGCATAAATACTTCTATTTCTAAAGATAACTCAGTATAAGGGAAATAAGCAGGTCTTATCTTTATCTTATCATATCCCATTTTTTTGAAAAATATTTTCAAATAACCCAACAAATGCTTAAAATTCACTTGATTGCTTGCAACAAAGCCTTCTACTTGATAGAACTCAAATAAATGCTTCCAATCTAATGTTTCATTTCTAAAAACCTTACCAATTGCAAAGTATTTAGCAGGCAAATCGTTAAGATTCAATGAAGCCAATTGTAAAGCCGATAATACGGTTGTGTGTGTTCTTAATAGCAATTTGGAAGCATAAGTTTCCTTCCATTTATACTCCCATCCTTCACTTTTTTCATCTCCTTTTTCATGCATCTTTTTAACTCTTTCAACAATCTGCCTATCTGCATTTATTCGAGGAACATAATAATCTAAATAAAAAGTGTCTTGCATTTCTCTAGCAGGATGATCTTGAGGAGTAAATAAAGCATCAAAATTCCAAAAGGCTTGTACTATTTTATTCCCTTTCATTTCTTTAAATCCCATATCTAACCATATCTTTCTCACATACTCTATAACTTGATTAACAGGATGTTGTTTCCCAGAATAAACCTGTTGAGCAGGAGAGGTCACATCAAATTTCTTAAACTTCTTATTTTTCCAGTTTTTAATTACCTCGGGAGTGAGTTCGGTCACTTCTTCAATAATTTTTATTTTTTTATCTCGCATTTCTGGTTTTAACCTTGCATAGACATAAGTTTTAGCCAAAACTTCCAAAAAACGACGCTTTTTTAATCTCTCAATATCTTCTTCCTTTATTTTTTTACCTTCTTTCACTTTCTTTAACAAATCCTTTTCCTTGTTATCTATGCTTTCCTTAATTAATCTAACCATACCTTTATCTATAACAATTGCACCTTTACTTTTAGCCCACGCTATTGCTATCTCCTTATCTCGCATTTTTAAATTCTTTATATGTGTCTCGCCATGATCTTTTAGAAAGTTAATTAGTCGTTCCTCAGGCAAACCTTCTTTTAAAGCTTTCTCACCTTCAGAAGTTAAAGATAAAATAACTTCATCTTGTTCCCATTTTTCCACAATACCTTTAGATTCCATTTCTAAAATAGTTCTCATTACAACAGATTGATCTAGATC
>JALWJP010000112.1 GCA_026997215.1 Nanobdellati archaeon | reverse complement strand
TCCTTATACTAGTACAATAGAAAGAATTAAAAAGAACTAAAGATAAAATCACTCTTATAAGATAAAACCCCGATAACTTAGAACTCCTTCCTTTTAACCAGTCTAGTAATATAACCAGCAAGCTGATTCATTATCTTTTTTGAAGAGATTATCTGCATCTCCTTAATAACCTGCTTGTTGTGCTCAAAACTATCACTAAACTTGTCAGGGTGTCCTTCTAATAATCTTCTAGCATTAATCTTAACAAACTTTGGCTTAATCCTTCCCATCCATTATTCACCTCTGATGAGCATGAGTCTTCATCATCTATGATCAGATGCGGGCAACTTCATCATACTTTTATCAGATACCCCGTGTTAGTATAACATAGATATGCATAAATTTAAAAATCTTTAGCATATAATAATTTATACTGATGGAATATACAGAATTAACCAAAGCTTTTAAGCAAGTTATCAGAATATTGTTAGAGTTTCATGGCGCTTATTCTACGGAAGAGGTTAAGGGCTTACTTTCTCAACATTTTAAAGAATCGCCTTATCGAGAAAAATATGCCGGTCTTCTTCAGGAATGGGACAATCATTATAAAAAAGGAAATAACAAAAATCCGTTAATAAAAGACCTTCTTCTCATAGAAAACCAAGAAATCAGAGCATATCTTAAAAGAAGACCCTTTTATTTAATAACCGAAAGACTACACTCTCATTTTTATAAAGAAACCAATTCCTAATGCAGCAACTCCTAACACCATAAGAGTTAATGCAACCATCTCAACTCTACCAACTTTATCAAATATATGGGATTTTCGAGGTATTTTGGAAATAGTAAAAACTTCTTCCCCTATTTTCTCCCCATCCATATAAATAATAACTTTATGATCTTTCCCTATAATCTCATCCCAACTTAAAGGTTTGATAAAAATAACGATTTCACCTTGTTGTCCGGGCTTTAGTTCTAGTATACCTGAGGTATAATAATCTCTAGATGGTAAAGTAGTGGTAACATTAAACAAATGTGTAGTATTCATGTTATTCTCTATAGATATAAGAAGTTTTGAACCGCCATATTCTCTAACATCTAATTCATGAGTAGATATGGAAAAATCAACATATTGCTTCTTATCTTCATCTTTTTCCTCTCCTTTCCATATAACATGAGTAGTTTCATCTACAATAATTACAACATCATAATCTTCATCACTATATATAATACGGGGAGTCTCAGAAGGTTGTTTAGCCACGATTTGTAATTCCTTAGATTCTTCACCTACAATTACCTTTACTATATTTATCCCCGGCTCATTTATAGGAATAAAAGTTTCATAATATCCTTTTTTATCACTTTTTATACTTCTTACCAAAGCATCATTAAGAAATATATGTACATAAACACCCTCTTTGTTCTCATCACGCATAACATATCCGTAAACCTTAACCACATCTCCAACATTCACTTCTTCCTTATCAACATAAGCTAATAAATAAGTTTGAGAGTAAACGAAAGGTAAAAGTACTAAAAGAAACAAGGCAACAAATAAAGCCTTATAATTCATTATTTCACCTTTTGCAACTAAACAATGATAAATAATATATTTGTTAAATTTTAAAAAGTTTAATGTCCAAACAATATAAACTCTTTTAAAGGGTGATCAGATGAAATTCTGTTCAAAATGTGGAGGAATAGTAGTACCTAAAAAAGATGATGGTAAAATAGTATGGGTATGTAACTCATGTGGTGCATTGCAAGAAGAAGGAGATATAAAGAAAATCACTCAAAAAATAAAAAGTGAGGATAAAGGCATAGTTCTGGTGGAAGAAAATAAAGAATCTTTACCTATTACAGAAAAAGAATGTCCTAAATGTGGTCATAAACATGCTTATTGGTGGACCCAACAAACACGAGCAAGTGACGAACCAGAAACACGTTTTTACAGATGTGTGAAATGTAAATATACATGGAGAGAATATAGCTAATAATTATGTGGCATTATGTAACCGGAAGCGTCATAGGAGTAATTAGTGGGCTCCTACCTGGTTTCCACATAAACAATGTTGCCCTTCTTTTATTCAAGTACTACTTGCTTTTTAATCAAGCATGGGCAGGGAAAATATTGCTTACTGCAATAATAACCAATGCTGTATTCTCGTATTTAGCAGCAATATATTTTAACATAGCAGACAACGATTCTTCCTTTGCATCTACTTTAAGCATGAAATTTGCAAAACATAACCTACTAAAGGACTATCTTTTATTAGCTTATTTAGGTATCAGCAATACAACGATTTTATTGGCATTAGTTTTACCTCTGCTCATCAAATATCATGCAATATTATATAAAAGCGTATTGCCATATATGCCGTTAATTTTACTACTTCTTATCATGTCCATGTTATGGAAAGCAAAAAAGCAAGAAGTATTTGTAGGCATTGCTTCATCTTTATTAGGATACTTAGCTTTCTCATCCTCTTCCAATACCACATACGTGTTGCTTCCTATCTTTTTTGGTATGTTTGGCATACCTGCTTATTTTATAACAAAAACAACAAGCCCTTCTATAAGGAAAGGCAATGTAAAAATCTCAAAAAAAGAAATAAGGAATTACTGGATAGCATCCATCATAGGTTTAATTGCAGCATATGTTTCTTCGTTATTTCCTGCCACCTCTCCTCTGCTTTTTTTCGCTCCTTTAGCTAAATATCTTAAAACACCTAAAGAGGCGGTAGTTAGCCTTGCATCAATGACCTTTTCAGATGCACTCATCTCCATATTTACCATACCTTTAACACATAATAGCAGAAGTGGTGCAGGAGTAATACTTCAAAATATGTATGAGTTGACCACCTCTTCTATCATAACAATACCTTTGATCGCCTCTTTATTGCTTTTAATCTATTATCCTCTTTACATATTCCTCATTAAAAAAAGTCATGTTTTTGTAAAATTAAAACCAATAATATATGCTTTTCTTGTAATTTATATTTTACTTACAACAAAATTTGTAGGAATACTATTGCTTATAAATGCATCTTTAATAGGGATTTATGCCATAAAAACAAACACATCTCCTTCCTATCTTTTATTTGTGATTCTTATACCTACCACAACATCTATGCTTATTTCTCTTTAATCTTTTTCTTAAGTTTTAGTTTATTAGCCTCTAATTGATTTTCAATCTTCAATTTTATATGATTTAAGAACTCTAATCTCTTTTCTATTACTTCTTGATCTTCCGGATGCTCTGCATATCTCATTTCCTCTCTTTCTATCTCTTTATTTATC
>JALWJP010000111.1 GCA_026997215.1 Nanobdellati archaeon | reverse complement strand
GACTTTGTAGAGGTTATAAAAGCTGCTGCTGAAGAGGATAGTGAGGAACATCTGGCTCATAATATTGTAAAAACAACTTTAGAACCATTTTTACAGAAATTTGAAGAGTTTAGTAAAGGATTACAAGAAAGCAATCAGATGATGTTGGAAGTATTAACAAGCATAGACAAAAGAATGAAACGTTTACAAAGTTCTACTACAGGCAATACAGCAGAATCTTTAAAGGAAAGAATGATGCAACTCTTAGCATCACGACAAATGGATGCTTCTTCCCAACCTTCGGTTCCCTCTGTGGAACAACCCATAAAACCTAATACGAAGTGAGGTGTGGATAATGACGAAAAAAGGTATGAAGACTGATTTGGAGCCTTTTGTGCTGGTTATATTGGTAGCGATAACGGTAATAGAATTTTTAATATTTGCAGGAGGTATTAAGTATGATGCTTTTATTGAAGCGTTAAATGCTATGATAACTTTAATGATTTTCGGAGCGGTGTTACTTTTAATTTCGATTATTACAAGAATACATGATCTTAATAAATCGTTGCTTACTTTGTTTTCCCAATATTTTGCTTCTGCTACTTCCTCAACCACCTCTGCTTCCCAAACTAAAAAAACATCCACTCGTAAAAACACTAAAAAGAAAAAGAGGCGATAATGATGGCAAGAAAAGGTATAACTCCTATTATTTCGGTAGTGTTGTTGTTGATGATGACCGTAGGAGCATTTGGTTTGGCATATGTGTGGCTTAAAAACTTTCAAAGTGGTGTTCAAGAGGAAATGAGTAAAAGTGCTCAGGAAGTTATTTCAGAAGTACAGAAATCTGTTAAGATAATAGCTGTTTATAAAGATGCTGCTGCATCTCAAACTAAAATTTCCATACAAAATAGCGGTAAACTAACTATTCGGGATGACGAATTGCAAACTTTAATTATTAAATTAGATGGTAAGGTTGTGCCTAGCAGTATAGTTTCGATTCCCACAGGCAATTTACCTCCTAACGATATTTTGACTATTACTTTAAACAACGATTACTTTAGTGCTTCATCCTCTCCTACTTTAGTGGATGGAGCTATACATGTCTGGGAGGTAATAATAGGGTCTATATCTTCTACTTACTCATGCGGTCCTTTAGACCCTACTGACGAGGCATGTTAGTTTTTTAAGATTTTGTTCTCTTTTATTTTTTATGCACTCTTTATTGAATTATATAAAACAACAGAAATCTGAAAGTAATTATTTTCATTCTACTTATTTAAAAGAAAAAACCTTAGAGAAAAGAGAATATCAGGAAAACATAATCAATTCTATCTTTAAATACGGTAATACTTTGGTGGTTTTACCAACAGGTTTGGGAAAGACAATTATTGCGGTAGTAGTGGTAGCTAAAAGATTGGAAAGCATAGGAGGGAAAGCTTTAATTCTTGCGCCTACCCGACCATTAGTAGAGCAACATTATCGATTTTTTAAAGAGGTTATGAATTTAGATGATAAAGATTTTGTTTTAATAACAGGATTAGATAATAAAAATAAAAGACGAGAGAAATGGTTAAAAGGTAAGGTATTTTTTGCCACTCCTCAAGTTGTTAAAAATGATATTGAGGAAGGCATTCTTTCTCTTAAAGACTTTTCGGTTGTAGTTTTTGATGAAGCTCATCGAGCAGTAGGCGATTATGCTTATACTTTTATTTCCAAACATTACCACGAAGTTGCAACTCATGAATTAATTATTGCTTTAACAGCATCTCCTGGAGGTAATATGGAAAAAATAGGGAGTGTCATTGCTAATCTTTTTATAAAGAATGTTGAGATTAGAACAGAATATGATCCTGACGTGAGACCTTATGTTCATAGGGTTGATGTAGAATGGGTGCATGTAGATTTAAATGAAGATTTAAAAAAGATATCTTCTTATTTGAAGGCTGCCTTTGAAGAGAGAATAAATAAATTAATAGAGTGGAAAATAATTTCTCATAAGAGAGTGAGTAAAAGCGAATTATTAGAATTACAGAAATCGTTATCTTTAAAACTTAAGGAAGATAGGGAGGGTTTTTATCTTAAAGCCATGGGTGTTTTAGGGCAAGCTATAAAGATAGGGTATGCTATTGAATTGGTAGAAACGCAAGGGTTAAAGCCTTTAGTAAATTACTATAAAAAATTATTAACTGAAAAAAATAAGACGAAAGCTTTAGAATCGTTATTAAATGATGCTAATTTTGTTACAGCAATGAAATTAGCTGAAAGATTGTGGGAACAAGGACAAGAGCATCCTAAAATGAGAATGATAAGATATATTTTAGAAAAAGAAATTTCTGAGAATAAAAAAGGAATAGTTTTTACTCAATATGTGGATACTGCAGAAGAAATTGTAGAAGTTTTAAGTAGATCTGTAAAATTAAAGCCCGTACTATTTATAGGTCAACGAAAAGGCATGACACAAAAAAAGCAGTTAGAATTATTACAAAAATTTAGAGAAGGAGAATTCAACGTGTTGGTTGCTACGTCAGTAGCAGAGGAGGGTCTGGACATACCGAAAGTGGATGTAGTAGTTTTTTACGAACCCATACCTAGTGAGATAAGGACGATTCAAAGAAGGGGAAGAACAGGAAGGTTTAAACATGGAAAAATAATTGTTATGATCACTCGAAAATCACTTGATGAGGTATATTATTGGAGTGCTCTTTCTAAGGAGCGAAAAATGAGAAGAACTTTAAATTTTTTGAAAAGAGTTTTTAAGGAAAAAGGCAGAGTAATTAAAGAATCAAATGTTTTTACTAATGCAACATTACATACTTCTTTTACTCGCCCAATTCCTGTTCCTATTATAGTAGATGACAGAGAACATAAACTCTATAATTTATTGAAAGAAATGCGTGAAGGACATGTGGAAAAAAAGAGACTTGATATTGGTGATGTAATTATAGGAGGTAAAATATTAGTTGAGAGAAAAACTGCTTCTGACTTTTTAAATTCTATAATAGACGGGCGATTATTTAAGCAATTGGATATGCTGGCGGGCCATGCAGAAATGCCTGTGCTTATAATTGAAGGAGATATTTATAAGGAGTTAAAAACAAGAAATATAAAGATTAATGCTGTATTAGGAACACTATCTAAAATAGCAGTAGATTATCAGATTCCTGTAATAACAACTCCAACATTAGATGTCTCTGTTATGACTATTTTACTTTTAGCTAAGAGATTACAGGAAGAAGGTATAGAAGGAGCAAGGGTCAAGAAACTAAAAAAGACCTCTAATTTAAAACAAATTCAAGAATTTATAATATCTTCTTAT
>JALWJP010000110.1 GCA_026997215.1 Nanobdellati archaeon | reverse complement strand
GTAATAGGTATGTTAGAAAAGAGAATTCAGACTTTAAAATTTAAGGGAATGGAAATAGTTCACCATAGTCCTTTTTCCAAATTAGTTAATGATTACTCTATATTACTTTTAGCGCCAAAGGAAAGCAGAGTGATTTCTAGATTCAGAAATCCTGGGGAATATATCAAGCAAGGAGAACCTCTTTTAATCCTTGAGGCAAAAACACCAAGTATTTACGTAATTGCTAGATTTAAAGAAGATGAAGGTAAATTTATCAGTATTGGGGATAAAGCAATAATCTATTTTC
This sequence comes from Nanobdellati archaeon, assembly GCA_026997215.1. Taxonomy (GTDB): domain Archaea; phylum EX4484-52; class EX4484-52; order EX4484-52; family JAADEF01; genus JAADEF01. Next base: position 3,013 of record JALWJP010000110.1, on the reverse strand, counting down.
CGAATATAGATAAATATAGTAAAGGTATAGTTATAGGAATAGGAAAAGCAGTACTTTCTGAGGAAAGTTTGGTTTCTGAAACTGAGGAATATGCGCTGAGAGATATTCCTGTTAAAGTCAAATTAATAGACCCTCCTGAGAATTTACATTACGGTATGAAAGCAGAGGTTATTATTGAAACAAAACACTATAGGCCTTATATATTAACCTTTATACAGAATTTACTAAAATGAGAGCTAAGTGGGAAATAAGTTCTCGTGATGAATTTATACGTGATTGGAAAAAGAACATAGTTTTTTTTCTATTTTGGGCAAGTGTATCTTTATTTATTCTTATCTTTTTACCAGAAAGGACATGGGAAATAAAATTTCATGGGTTGATAGCTATTGGAATTATAGGAATATGGAGATATTTATGGTTTCTGATAAATGTAATTAATGCATTTATCTATAGATATTTTGTATTTCCTCAGTTAAAGAAAAAAGCATTTAAAAGCCCATTTAAATATCCTAAAAGAGTTTACTTTATGATTCCTTCATATAAAGAAGATTTTGAAGTAAGCAGACAGGTTTTTACCGCTCTTGCCTTGGAAGTTTACAAAATTCCTTCTGAAGTTTATGTTTTTGTTGCAGTTGGCTCAGACGAAGAAGCAAAATATATTGAAAGGATAATAAAAATTCATGACCCATTGAATAGAATATATGTGAAGTTTTTAAGACAAGAAATGGGAAAAAGAGTAGCTATGGGACATACGTTAAGAGCTATAGCAAGACACTTTAATTATCCTTTAAATTGGCATGAAGATTACCATAACGATGTTGTAATTTTCATGGATGGTGATACAGTCTTAGGACGGGACGTTTTAAGAAAAACACTCCCTTACTTTAGAACATTCCCAAATGTGGGTGCTATAACTACTGACGAAGGAATAAATTATTTGGGAAAAAATCCTGTTATATACCTATGGTACAAACTTAAGTTTGCTCAAAGGCATCTCTTAATGATGTCACATAGCTTATATAAAAAAGTTTTAACTTTAACAGGTAGACTATCCCTATTCCGAGCTCCTATTGTTTTATCTGAAGACTTTATCAGATACATAGAAGCAGATTATTTAGACCACTATTTGTTTGGTAGATTTCGCTTCTTAATGGGTGATGATAAAAGCACATGGTTTTATCTACTTAAAGAAGGTTGGGATATGCTCTATATTCCCGATGCTATAGCGTGGTCAACAGAAGATAGAAGTGGAAACTTTTTCAAAGTAAGTGCTTCCCTTATGTTCAGATGGTATGGAAACATGTTGAGAAATAATTGGCGAGCTATAAAATTAGGCCCCAAAAAGATAGGTAGTTTCTTTATATGGTTAGCTATCTTGGACCAAAGAATATCTATGTGGACTACTCTTGTTGGACCTGTAGGAGTTACTTTATTATCCTTATTTATATCTCCTTTTTACTGGGCCTTTTATATAGTCTGGGTTATATGGACACGAATGATGCAGATATTAGTAATAGACTTATTCTCTAAATTAAATCCTTCAATAATACACTTATTACTGCTTTTATACAATCAATGGGCTGGCGCAATTATAAAAATTTACGCTTCAGCAAATCTTTCAAAACAGCGTTGGGCTAAAAAAACATCTCAAGCTGTGGAAGCACAAATAGAGGATTATAAACTTGCAAGAAAAGTTTTACATATAGTAATTATTTTATTCTTCACTTTTTCATTTATCATATTTATAGGAATATATATTGGTGTCTTCAAAGTAGAAAATGTAGTTCTTTTACTTAAATTTATGTTACAAGGATGAAAATAATGGGCTTCGTTTTTTTTATATTATGGTTTACAGTTCTAATACGTTTATCATTTAGTGTAGATCTTGTAAAATATATTGAAAAATCTATAGAAAAGAAAAATTATATAATTATTCCAGAAGGAACCTATTATGTAGACCGTTCTATAGTAATAAAAAAAAATAACATTAAAATAAAAGGTAAAGGGCGTGTTTTAATAATTTCTAAAATTCAGGGAAAAAACAAAGCAGTATTTGAAATTTTAGGAAAAAAAACTAATCTTTTGGGTTATATAATTAAAGCAAAAGCTGGTCAAAAAATAATAGAAGGTTTCTTTAACAACACAATCGGCGATATTAAATATGTTTGGATATATGCAAAAAATACATCAAATTTTGTATTTGGAAAATTAAAAAGTAGGAAATGGTTTAAAGAAAGACCTTATCTGAGACAGGGAATATATAAAGTTAAGCACATATCATCAAATACTATTATTCTACAGGAACCTTTGGATATTAGTTATCCACCTAATGCAAGGGTATATGCCATTCAACCAGTTGAAAATATAACTCTGGAAAATTTAACAATTTTGCAAACAGTTCAAGAGCCTGTGGATTACCATACGATAAAACATACTTATGAAAATCTTTATCCTAATTATAAGATAGATGCTATTCGCATTAAATGGGGAGCAAACATTTTACTAAAAGATATAACTGTAAAACTTGCAGGAAGACATGCTTTAAACTTGGAATACTCTTATAGAGTAAGGATAAAAAACTTTCAAGTTTTTGGAAGCTTAAACAAGGGTAAAGGAGGAAATGGATACATTAGATTTTCAAAGACGCACAGAAGTGTATTAGAGAGCTGTTACATAGAAGGTATAAGGCATTTAACTTTCCAATGGGCTTCTTCAAGAAACGTAGTTAAGAATTGCATTCTTAAGGTGGATATAAACTTCCATGGGGGCTATGAGAGGTTTAATAAAGTCATAGAATCAAAAATTATTATCCCTAAAGAACATCCATGGGCTCCTATAGAAAAAACACCTTTAGATGCTCACTGGGCTCCACCCAGCGGTCCAGGTAATGAGATAATAGATACAGTAATAAAAATAGAGTAAAAGAATCAAGAGAAGAGGTCTCTCCAGAGACCTCTCGCCCACTCAAGGTAACGCTTAGCCGTAGAGACTTTCCAGGTGTTATCTTCGTAAA
>JALWJP010000109.1 GCA_026997215.1 Nanobdellati archaeon | reverse complement strand
AAATCTATCTATCACATCTCTTAACTGCATACTGACGATACTATGTTGTTCCTCATATGATTAGATGTGTTCTTCGCTTCGCTAATAATTCACTCGAACAATTAGAGATATCATCTAGCTTACTCGGAAACACCTACTCTCCGTACTTTACTTAACGTCTAACAACCATCTTCGCAATAGTAAAAACCTTATCACTATCATGATATCATTCACATTATCTTGACTCTAACATTTTAGATCCTACTCTTTAACAGTACTACTATTTATTTACTTAGAATTTTTGAAGAAGAATCAAAAACAAACATCTTATAACACCTATTAACCAAAGATATTAAAAATGTTTTTACAAAATGAAATTAAAAAGAAAAAGAAAGCTACTCAAAATCACCGCTGAAATCTTGGTTACCTCCTCCGCTACCGCCTTCTAACTTCTTGGCAGCAATTACATCATCTATTCTTAAGATCATCTCTGCTGCTTCACTTGCTGATGCTATAGCCTGCATCTTGGTTTTTAAAGGTTCTAAAACACCGCGCTCTTTCATATCTTCAACTTTATTCTCGAACACATCAACTCCGTAACTCTTTTTACCTTCTTCGTGCTTTGATCTCAACTCAACTAAAATGTCTATTGGATCCATGCCAGCGTTTTCTGCTAAAGTCCTTGGTATTTCCTCTAATGCATTTGCGAAAGCATTAATAGCTAATTGCTCCCTACCTCCGACTTTTTCCGCATACTTCCTCAATTCCTTAGCAACAGCTTCTTCAGTTGCACCACCGCCTACAACCACCTTACCCGATTCCAATGCAGAAGCTAAACTTTTAACAGCATCCTCCATTGCTCTGTACATTTCCTCAACAACGTGCTCTGTTCCTCCCCTCACTAAAATAGTTACGGCTTTCGGATCTTTACATTCCTTTACAAAAATCATCTCATCTCCTGCTATTTTAACCTCCTCTACTATACCCGCATAACCTAAATCATCACTGCTTAAATCATCTATGCTTGTTACTATTCGTGCTCCGGTTGCTCTTGCCAATGCCTCCATATCACTCTTTTTCAATCTTCTTGCTGCTAAGATACCTCTTTTAGCTAAGAAATGTTGTGCCAAATCATCAATACCTTTTTGAGTAAAGACAACATTAGCTCCGGTTGCAGCAATCTTGTCAACCATCTCCTTTATCATCTTTTCTTCTTGCTCTATGAATGCTTGTAATTGAGTTGGATCAGTTATACGTATCTGTGCATCAGTTTCTGTTTCTTTTACCTCAATAGCAGCATCTAATAGAGCTATTTTAGCATTTCTAACTAAAGAAGGCATACCAGGATGTACTTTCTCCTTATCTAATACAATACCTTTTATAAGTTCAGTGTTATCAACAGTAGCGCCTTCTTTTTTCTCTATCTTTATGTTGTCTAAATCAACTACATATTTTCCATCTTTTTCCTCAACCACAGATAAAACAGCATCCACTGCTATTTCTGCTAATTTATCTTTTGCAACTTCTGCAGATTTACCTGTAATAGAAGTAGCAGCAATCTTACTCAAAGTTTTCTTATCCTTTAGATCTATTTTATCTGCTATGTCTTCTAATATCTCCATAGCTTTATCCCTGGCCAATCTATAACCATGCACAATTACAGTAGGATGAATATTTTGATCTAACAAAGACTCAGCTTCTTTTAACAAAGAACCCGCTATAACCACAGCAGTGGTGGTTCCGTCTCCTACCTCATTATCCTGAGTTTTAGCTACCTCTACCAACATCTTTGCTGCTGGATGTTGTACATCCATCTCTTCTAAAATAGTCACACCATCATTTGTTATTACAATATCTCCTATGCTATCTACCAACATCTTATCCATGCCTTTAGGTCCTAAAGTTGTTCTTACTGCATCTGCAACAGCCTTAGCAGCAGCTATGTTGTTCTTTTGAGCAGATTTGCCAGTTTCCCTAATAGCACCTTCAGGCAATATCAATACTGGTTGACCCCCTAAAGTTCCCACATATCCTTGTCCTGTCATATAATCACCTCCATTTTCGATACAAGAGAAATATACCAATGTAGGTATACACTTAATTTTTATAAGTTAAAAAGAATTTTAAAAAGTTTTCTTAACTTAAATTAGTTATGACGTATATTGTTTTTGAAGGAATAGATGGTGCAGGAAAAACAACTCAAGCCAAACTATTAGCGAAAAAACTTAATGCTTATTTATTTCACGAACCTTACCCTAATGAACTAGGCAAATATATTAAAAAAATGATAACCTCTCAACTATACACTCCTGAAACTTATGCCACTGTTTTTGCTGCTCAAAGAATGATTTTTAAAGACGAAGTATTATCTCAAAAATTAAAAACAGAGAAATGGATCATAGGAGATAGAAGTTTTTATAGTTCTATAGTGTATCAACACGCTTTTGGAGCAGATCTTGAATGGCTAAAAGAACTCAATAAATACATGATTGTCCCCACCATTACTTTTATATTAGACGTAAGTGTAGAAACGTTCCTTAAAAGAAGAGGAGAAACCAACATCGTTTTTGAAAAAAAAGAATTTCAAGAGAAAATAAGAAAACTTTATCTAAAACTTCCTGAGATTTATCCTAACCATAATATAATAATTCTTAATGGTGAGTTGTCTATAGAAGAGATACATAAAAAAGTAATAGAAATGGTGAAAGCCTATGAAAACAAGTAAAGCTGAAAACCAAGTACTTCTTTACCTAATTAAAAACAATCAAGTATTGCTTATTGAGAAAAAAAGAGGGTTGGGAGCAGGATTAATAAACGGATTAGGGGGAAAAGTTAATGATAATGAAACAATAGAAGAAGCAGTAATAAGAGAGAGTAAAGAAGAAGCAGGAATAATTCCTAAGAACCCTCAAAAGAAAGCCACTTTGTTTTTTACAAATAATGAGAAAGAGCATGTTATAACTCATGTTTTTGTTGCTTATGATTACGAAGGATCACCGTATGAAACAGAAGAGGCAAAACCTTTTTGGCAAAACTTAGATTCAGTACCTTACGAAAAAATGTGGGAAGATGATATCTATTGGTTGCCTTATGTTCTCTCAGGTCTATATGTTTATGGGGAATTTAAGTTTAAAGATTGGAAAATGATAGATAAAAAGGTATATGTAAGTAGCGAGGAGTTAAGTGCTTTAATACAATATTTAGAAGATAATGCAAAGTATTGCCCTTTCTTTAAAGAAACAAATGTAAAAGAATATTTAAAAGGTGTTATAGAAGAGATAGAAGAAATATTAAATGCAAAAGATCTTAAAGAATTTAAAGAAGAAATT
>JALWJP010000108.1 GCA_026997215.1 Nanobdellati archaeon | reverse complement strand
TTGGGAGTTATACTTTATTTTACTTTTGACAAGAGAAAATTTTTAAAGTACAAAAGTAGATTGTTAGGTGCATTAAGGGGATATGTTGAGTCAAAAGGAGTGTACTGATTCTCTTAAACCATTGTTTTTTTCTATTAATCTTTTATTATTAGTGCTTTTTGGACTTGTTTGCAATTATATTTTTTTTTTGATTTTACCAAATTCTTTGCTAATGAGGACAAGTTATTATCTTTATGCAGTTTATTGTTTTATGATGAGTGCTTAGAAACAAGAATTAGTGGGAATTTAAAATGAAGACTTTTATTAGAGCTATAGTGTACCTCTCTTTGCTGGGAACCGTTACGGGGAAGATTCCTTTATCGCCAATGATAAATATTACAGGTTTTTTTGCGATTCTGAAGATTTTCTTAAAAAGAAAATTTAGCATTAATAAATACCTATTTCCTCTTTTCTTGCTAATTGTGTATTGTTTCCTTCAAACTCTTCTTATCACTCCTAGTAGTTTGTTAAAGTACGGATTTTATAGATATGATGGAAACTTGTTTCCTTCTTATCTACCTTTACTTTTTTTATCAATGTTTCAAATTAGATTTAATTTTAATAAAATAATCACTTATTATCTAATCTTTGCAGTAGTTGTAATTTCTAGTTCTATATTTTTATTTTCATTTTCTCCTTTTAAAGCTCATAATGCTTTGGGAGGATTTATAGCTGAACTTATATGTATTATACTTGGTGTTCTGTATTATGAATTGAAAGTAAAAAAAAGAGAAAACTCAGTAAAAATGGCAATTTACTTGATGTTGTTGATTGTATCTATAGTACTTTTGATTAAATCAGATTCAAGAGGTAGCATAATTGCTGTTTTGTTCTCTATTGTTTTTGTTTTCTTGTTTCCAAAGTTTAGAAAGCTGGTGTTTCTGTTGATTTTTCTAATAATATTTATTTTTGAACTAGTAGTTGCTTATCCTATTTGGATTCATATGGGGGAACCTTATTCTTTTTTTGCACATAAAACAAATTTACTTGCTATTCAAGGAATTAGATGGTGGACCATTACAGCTCGACTTTTCTATTTATGGCCAAGAGCACTTAATGATTGGTTAATCTCTCCTCTTTTTGGTATAGGATTTTCAAAATATAATGATATTCCTTATCAATTTTATGGAATTAAACATTTATTGATGATCAACCTAGCTCCATCAGTTTACAATGATTTTCATGCGCATAATTCTTATTTTCATTTTTTAGCTGAAACGGGGATAGTAGGATTTGTTTTATTGATTATGATAATACTATCTTTAGATAGGTTTTTACAGGAAAAGCTTAAAAATTCGCTTGAGGCTTATATAAATATGTTACTGTTATGGTACTTGGCTTTCGCTTCTTTTACTGAACATCGTTTTACTACTCCTTCTCAAGCAATTCCTTTTTCTATATTGCTAGGAATGGCTATTAGTAATTATAAATACAGACTTGGATTAAGAAAAATGGAGAAATTAAGATGATAGCGATTAATTCTCGATTTCTAACGCAAAGAATAACAGGTACTCAAAGATATGCAGTAGAAATTTCTAAACAACTTTCAAGGTTGTTGAAGGATAAAGCCTTTTTCGCTCCAAAAAATATTTTTTATGTAGAATTAGCTAGAGAACTTAAAGTAGAAAGAATTGGAAGGTTCTCTGGTTACTTGTGGGAACAATTAGAGCTACCCATTTACTTAAGGAAGTACAGGAATCCTTTATTAATAAATCTAGTTAATACAGCTCCGTTATTTTATAGAAAACAGATAGTAACTATACATGATTTGTCCTTTTTGAAGTATCCACAGTGGTTTTCTAGACGGTTTTACTATTTTTATAATTTTCTAATCCCTAGAGTTACTAGGAGTGCTCAGAAAGTTATAACAGTTAGTAATTTTTCTAAAAATGAAATATCTAATGTATTAAATATACCTAAGAAGAATATAGAGGTAGTTTATAATGCTGTATCAGAAAAATTTAGGTATGATCCTTTTAGTAAGAAAAAGAACTATATATTGGCAGTATCATCTCTTGATCCAAGAAAAAATTTTATTAATTTAATATTGGCTTTTAAGAAACTTAGTTTAAGAGAGTACAAATTAATAATCGTTGGGACCAAAAATAAGATATTTTCTGATTCTAAGATTAGAAGATTGATAGAACAAACTCCTAATATAGAATTTACTGGTTATGTGCCGGATGAAAAATTGGTAAAACTGTATCAACAGGCTGAGCTATTTATATATCCTTCTCTTTATGAGGGATTTGGTCTTCCTCCTCTTGAAGCTATGGCTTGTGGAACCCCTGTTGTAGTATCCAATGTTGCAAGTCTTCCCGAAGTTTGTGGAGATGCAGCATATTATGTTAATCCCTATGATGTGAATGATATTGCACAGGGAATAGAAATAGTTTTAAGAGATGAAATATTGCGAAAAGAATTGATACAGAAAGGTTTAAAAAGAGTAAAATTTTTTAGCTGGGAGAAGTCTGCTAAAAAATTAGTGGAAATTATAGAAGAGGTTTTGTAATGTTAAAGATGGTACTTGTTCATGATTGGCTTACGACTTTAGCAGGTGCAGAAAAAGTTTTAGAGGCGATTTATGAAGTTTATCCTTCTTCTATTTATACCTTAGTAAAGAATGAAGAGAAACTTAAAGGTTCTATTTTTGAAAATGTAAATGTTAGAGTTTCCTTTATTCAAAAACTACCAAAGGCCAGGAATAAATACAGAAACTATTTCTTATTTTTTCCTTTGGCAGTAGAGCAATTTGATTTATCAGATTATGATATAATCATATCCTCCTCTCATGCAGTTGCTAAGGGGGTGGTGACTAATGCTAATCAGCTTCATATATGTTACTGTCATACACCTATTAGGTATGCATGGGATCTATATCACAGTTATTTAAAAGAATCGGGGTTAACTAAAGGAATAAAAAGCTTTATAGTTAGGTTGATTTTACATTATATAAGGATTTGGGATTACACTACATCTAATAGAGTAGATTACTTTATTGCAAATTCTAATTATATAGCTAGAAGAATCAAAAAGGTCTATGGGCGTGATTCTGTAGTTATTTATCCACCTGTGGATGTAGATAAATTTGAGGTTTATACCAATAAAGAAGAATTCTATCTTACTGCATCAAGAATGGTTCCTTACAAGAAAATGGATCTAATAGTTGATGCCTTTTCTAGATTGCCGGATAAGAAATTGATAGTAATAGGTGATGGTCCTGATTATTCTAAGATTAAGAAAAAAGCAGGAAAAAATGTTGAAATTTTAGGATATCAGCCTTTTGAAG
>JALWJP010000107.1 GCA_026997215.1 Nanobdellati archaeon | reverse complement strand
TTCCACTGGTATCAAATATGAAGTCTGTAATCCGTTCAAGGGATTCTCTGAAACAGAAGATGTATTCCCATAATAGGTGATGTTTTGATTGGTATTTCTTTAGTTTGTATGGTGTAGTGAAAGAATCTTGAATGGTGGAATTGAAATAATAGGAGAGCTCTCCTTGATAAAAAGTGTTTAGTTCTTGTTTGATTAATGATTCTATATTTCGGGAAATTTTAAGCGTTAGATTTCGTAAGATGCTCCAGCTATGTAAAATATTAGAGTAAGGTTCTAATGAAATTAATTTACTCTTCATGATTACTTGGATTATTTTTTAGTCGATTATCATAGAACGTTATTAATCCTTGAAGAAAGTTAGTTACACTTTCTATCTCATCATTTAAATTTTCTTCTTTTAATTTTTTTAAACTTGAAAGCTCTGCTATTATGTCTTCTTTTAATTCAGAGTAGAACTTGGTAATTATTTTACCTTCCGTTGTAGAGTAAATGTCTGATAATACTGCGCTTCTGATTAAAGGAAGTTTTCTAAGCGTTTGAGGTTGAAGATAATTTATTGCATCTTTTATTTCTTTAATTTGTTTTATATTAAGTAATTCATGTATTGAATATACGAAGCTGATTATTAAAAATTTCTGTTGCTTTGTTGTTGACTCAAATTTGAGTCTTGATATATCTGTTTTTTTTAACTCTTGATTAATTAGTGATTGTAATATTTCATATTCTTGAGAAATGAGATATCTCCTTATCCTAAGGATATATCTTCTTATATCCATAAGTATTGCTTTTATGGAATTCTCGTCCTGTTCGTTTAGAGCTATGAGTAGGTCATTCTCTAATATTGCTTTTAGATTTCTAAAGTCTCTGCTAAGAAGTCTGCTTTCTATCAAGGACTCAATATTGAGAGTATTCATTAGATTTTTTAATTGATAGAGGTGCCTAAAGTAAGTGTTAATTGTTACGTCTAAACCTTTTCTCTGTGTTAACCATAAGAGCTCTTCAAGTAGTAATTTGTAGTTTTTTCTAATTTTGCTTTGGATTTGCTGGACTGTTTGATTAAGTATTGTCCTTTTGAGGATAGATAGCAAGTCTATCTGATTAATAAAGTTTTGTAGAAAAATACCTTTATTAAAGTTAATTCCGTGATTCATGTAGTTAATGAGTTTAATTACTAAATTAAAATATAGCACAAGGAATATAGAAAAATCTTTGGCTTCAGATGTTCCTAGGTTATTAAGTAGTTTGTCTTTGAAATTATCTAAAAGGGGTATTACTTGATAACAATGGAATTTTTTTTCTTTAGTTAAGAGTTCTGAAAGGTTTATATCTAAGGAAGATATGAAATCAAGGATTTTAAGTAAGTGTATATAGTAGGAATCTCCTTTTTTTATTGTTAGTTTGTCATCGAATAACTCGTTAATCTCAGCAGGAATTTGTATAGCTAAGTGTGCTTTTTTTTCTGCTTTTATTTTCTTATCTTGGAATGAACAGAAATCTAATAAATCTTTTATGCTAAAGTTCAGATTCTTCCAAAATTCTATAAACTCTGATAAATCTGTGTTGCTGTAAGATGCAAATAATTCTAATGTTATTAATTTTGGTATGGAACTGATTAGGCCATTCATAAATAGTAGATGTTCATTTAGCCATAACCAAAATAACGCTATTATTTTAGATTTGTTTTGAATATTAAGTGTGGTAGTTATTATTGAATGTTCAGCTTGGTCAAAGAAGATGTTATTATCTGTATTTTTTATTCCCTCTGCTACTCTTTTTGCAATATAAATGAATTCATGAGGCTTTTCGCTATCTGAAAGATAAGTATGAATTCTTTGATCCGAACTTAGAAGAACTTTAAGATTTTTTACTTCTTGGTATATAGGACTAAAAGATAAATCAAAGATTGGAATTTCTTCCCAAGTTCTGTTTTTATATTTTTGTTTTATCTGTTTAACTCTTTTTAAAATAAGAATGAACTCTCTAAGTGTAATTTCGTTGAATAGTACTTTAAAGATAGTTGCACTATCAAATGATAACAGTTTAACTATTGGGATATTTTCTAAAAAATCAATTATGGATAATTCATTGTCCTCGTCCACTATTACTTTAAATGTTTTTAGATTGTCATACGTTAGATATGGTATATGCATAGAATGCGTTGCAAATGTTTTTTCAAGTATTGATTTGGCAATATTTCTAATTTTTCCTTCTTCTAAGCATTTCTCACTTCTATTAAGGATTTCTGATATTTTACATGATATTATTTCCAATAGATTCTTGTAGTTACCTGAACTAATAATTATTAGTTTTGGATGACTGAGGAACATGAAAATTTCCGTTAGAATTTTAAAAATTCTCTCCGGTGGAAAGCTTATGTCAAGATCATCCATGAACAGAACTAAGAATGTTTTTCCTTTGCAGGATTCTTTCTCAAGGAACATGTCTATTAATTTAAATAACTCTCTGCGGAAATTTAAATCACTTTGATCAAGTTTTTCCTCTATGTCTCCATTAAGGCTCATATCAAGACAGGTTTTTTCACAGCTTTTGAGATAATCTGGAAAAATTTTTATTGTTTTATAAAGCTGCTCATTAATTTCTAAATCTGATTCATATTCGCTCTCTATCTGTTTCTTTAGCCAGCTGAGGAAGTAAAATGTGATACTTGAGGTGTTTACTGATGTGTCAATAATGCTGTCAACAACTTTAAAAGAATATTCTTTAAATTCTGTTGTTAACTCGTCTAATTTATCTTTATTCTCTAAGAGTTCTTTTATCGTTAATAAAATGGTAGTTTTTCCACTTCCTCTTCTGCCGTCAATAAAGAGGTTGTTGGCTGTGTAGCCGTTACTTTCTTTTACGTTCTCTCCCTGTTTAACAGCGTCTAAGAACTTTTCTAAGGCTTCTTTTATTTCGTCTCCTAAAACAAAAGTTGAGAAGTTTGTTCCTAAGCTATGGGCACCGTCCAGTTTTGTTAAATCTATTACTTTTCCCACGATCTCCTCAGTTTGTTTAAATATTTTTGGAAATTTTAAAAAAATAGACGATTTAGTTCATTAATAAATTTTAAACTTACTGGTTTTTAAGGAGTACTCTGAAAGTCCTCTCAGAGCAGCGTTTGAGGGCGTTGAGGTTGTAGCCTCCCTCTAGGGTGAAGAGGAGAGGAGCGGAGAGCTCCCTCCCTGCGTCAACAATTTCTCTGATAATGAACTCTACGCCGTCGTCTGTAACCTCTAAACCGGTTAGCGGGTCGTCTCTGTGGAGGTCGTATCCAGCTGAAACGAGGATTATCTGAGGTTTAAATTCCCTTACGGCCTTTCTGAAGAGGCCGGAGTAGACCGATTTAAA
>JALWJP010000106.1 GCA_026997215.1 Nanobdellati archaeon | reverse complement strand
CCACAATATTGAGCTCATTAATTAAATAATTTCTTAACTCTCTAGTTTTATCAGAAGTTATATTTGTATCTAACCAGTGTTTTTTAGAAAACAATTGATGAATGTCATTGTCGTCCAAAAATTCAGTTAGCCCTTTTCCACGAGCCAATAAAGCATCAGAAGCCTTAACAAATTCTCCATCTGACGTGGGTAACAATTCCTCGGTAGAGAGTTTATCTTTTACCTTCTCATATATCACTGAATAAATTTGTCCTTTATCAGCAGTAGCTGATTTAATAGGTAGAATATTTAGAAAATTTGTATCCAGATAACCTAATTCCTTAATAATAGATAGGCTATCAGCAACGAGATTTCCAGTCTCTTCAAGAATTACCTTGTTCTGTACATCATCTAAAGGAATGCCTTCCCTGCTTGGGGTAGTTTTATAAGGTCCCTGAATAAAAAAATCGAGAAAAGTTACTCTCTCAGTTGGAAAAAATACGACTAATCTTGTATTAGGCTCTGAAATGATTATTTCTTTACCATCCTTATCTTTGCTTAATTTATATGCTACTTCAACCCGTAAGTTTTTATTATCAATTTCTATTGGCTTTTTAATTAATAGATATTCCTCGACCACATCTTCCGATGATAATAATGTTACCTTTCTTAAATTAGTTTGGATATTTGTAGTTTCCTTTAGATAACTTCCATGCGAAGAAGGAGTCTGCCATATAATTTCCTCAATATTATTTAAAAACAAAAGTGTTTTTAAATCTAACTTCTCAAGCATATTTTTTATCAGTTCAAAGATTTCTTCCTTGGAACGATACTTATGATTAAAAGGAATTCTGATTAGGGTACCTTTTTTCTGCAGAGTGTTGCCACTATAAGGCACTGGAACTACAAAATCCTCAATCTTTATGCTGTATTTTCCAGAAAATATATATGGAGTCTGAGTAACAGCAAAAACTGATTTGAAGCCAACGCCAAACTTTCCTATTAGAGTTAGGTCATCTTTCTTTTTGGAAATTCCTATCCCGGTTACCCCATCGATATCTCGGAGGTCAAAGTTCTTCCCGTCATGATAAAAGTCTAGTCTATCCTCGAAGAGTTCTATTCTAATCTTTCTAGCACATTCATCCTCGGCATTCTGCAACAATTCATAGATAAAATGAGAAGGATTAGAATATAATCCGGCTAAAATACCATTAAAATCGAAATTATTTTCTCTTGAAGACTTTACCCAATCTATTCGTTTTTTCCTCAATTCTTCAAATTCCAAGTTTTTCCTCCTTTTAATTGTTTAGCTTTTTATTCTATCCCTTTTGTTTATTATTTCAAAATTTATTTTCAGCAATTGATTGCAATAAATGCTTGTAATAACAGTGGAAGAATAGAACAGAGAGTGAAAGGAGCCGCCTTTAATAGTTTTAGTAACCTCTATATATTTTTAAGACAGAGTAAGTATCTAATGATATACGGATACTGCGCTGTTGTATGTGATAAAAGTAACTACTCCAATATCGCTTCAGAAAACTTATCAATTGCCTTCCTTATCTCTTTCATTGTAACAGTTGCATATATCATTGTTGTCCTGAGGTTGGAGTGGCCTAATACTTTCTGTATCTGAGGTACTGTGAGGATATTGTTGTTCAAGGCAATGGTTGCAAAGGTATGCCTTAAGACATGTGGAGATACTCTCTTTTTAATGTTAGCAAGCCTGCCGTAGCGTGAAACAAATGTATATACCCAAGACCTGTTATAGGGCTTATCGTGAGTTGTAAACAGATACCCAGATGTTCTATTCCGTATAACGGTCTTTTTCAACAGTTCATAGAGTTTTTGAGATATAGGGACTATTCTTTCCTTATCGCCTTTACCCAATATCCTTACTGTAATGCCTTCTTCTTCAACTGATATATCCTCTACCTTAATGTTAACCAATTCGCTTACCCTTACACCTGTATTCAGCATAAATGAGATCATTGCATAGTGAGTAGGATTGCTCTTTGCTTTCTTAAGCAGTGCCTTTGCCTCCTTTTCTGTAAGGAATACGGGAAGCCTTACTGCTTTCCTCCACCTTGAAGCAGGAAAATCACTTTTACTAAACCCACATGCAGTTTCCAAAAACTGCTTCAGTATCTGGTATCTTACAATAACTGTATTCTTATTCCACTCGTTACTCTTATCGTCTAAGTAAGAAACAAGGCCCTGAGGTGTTAAAGGATAGCCTGACTCAGCAAAGTCCTTTGCAAAGTACACGTAGTTCTTTACCGTTTCCGGAGAATAGTTCTTTGCTTCCAATGCATTTTTGTACTTACCTAACAACTCTTTCACATCTTTTTCCATGTCCTCTCTCCTATTAAAAAGCAAACAATATAGTATATATTGTTAGTATATGAGGAATAGGAATAAAGTCAATAATGATGAGGTAAAATTAACATTTTATTTTAGAAGGCAAAATAAAAGAGTCTATTTTATAGCAACAATATATGCAGAGAGTTAACAATACTATTGTTCACAGATTTCTTTTTTAATATTGGGACAAATCGTATCTTTAGTTCTCTTTACTCTATTACTTATTTCTAAATCCTCGGTAGATATCTCTAGATCCTGGCATTGTCTCAAAATATCGCATAAAAATTTAATTTTATTGTATTTAGGCATATCTATCTTTTTAAGAAGATATAATAGATACTTAGTCCTAATAATAGTATCTAAAATTTCGTACATGGTATATAAATAAGTTTCTTTCTTATTCTTATCTTCATTGATTTCGGATTCAAGTGCTGCCTTGCCCCCATTTGTGAGACTTTTTTAATGAGAATATATGTTTAATCATATTATAGCAAGACTCCTTTCAAACTCAATAGATGTTTTGTAGTTTAAGTTGCTATGAGGCCTTTCACTGTTATATAAAACAATGTAGTTCTGAATTCTTTCACAATTAATCTTAATACAAATTACAATTTAACATTTGGCTGTAAATCCTCTCATTATGTTTGTCTCAGATTTGGGGAGCAAGGCAATACCCCTACTTTTTTAATACTCTTAAAGTAAAATTTAAATGTTTAAGAATGCCCATTATTAACAAGGTTTTTTGCACTCTTATAACCTCAATACCCCTACTTTTTTAATACTCTATCGATCATGCACCAATTTGTGTGGGGTAACTTTTTTTGTTGGATATATATGCCTTCTAACGACAATTGACTATTTTTCTATTGCAATATATCATATATGATATATAATATGGATGTGGAGATAGAGTTTTTTAAAAACGGAAGAGATAAGCCGGTTGAGAAATTCCTGGATTCTCTTCCCGTTAAAGAACGAGCAAAGGTTTTGAGGAATATATGATTGCTAAAAAAGTTTGGACTT
>JALWJP010000105.1 GCA_026997215.1 Nanobdellati archaeon | reverse complement strand
AAAAATATAATTTCCAAAGAAAAAGTTTTTGTGATAGGTGAAGGTTATTAATTTATAACCCTTTATTCTTATATAATAATATGGCTCTTAGAATAGATAAATGGGCTAAAGAAGGGAAAGGATTTTTCCTAAAAGATGATTATATTATGGGAGGGGTTAATTTCGGAGATATAGACGAAGATACGTGGACAGGAAAATGGTTAGGAAGAATATTTGCCTCTGTACCTGATAACATGAACGGATATAATTTTAACCCTACCACAACACCGGGTAAATTTTCATCTTTCTGGTTAACTCTCACCATACCACCAGCTCATGCAGGAGCAATAGTTAAGAGGGTTAAAGAAGAATTTTGGATTACGCCGATGTATCAAAAATATTACAATTTAATAATACATCAAAAAGAACAACTCGAAACAAAAATAAAGCAAGCCTTAGTTAGCATTTCACAAAGCATAGCAGATTTGGAATTACTAGAACACGATCTTAGAAAATATCAAGAGTATGCACAATACTTAGATGATTATCATAGCAATGATGAAAAAAAGAAAAGAGTAGCAGAAAGATTTCTTAAAATGATATTCGTAGAACAAGTGGATTACCATGTCGGATCTACAGGTCAAGGTCCGGGTAGATTCTCCATGGCATTTCTAAGGAACAATAACATCATACCTACAATCGTAGATGATTTTTTAGAGATTCATAGTTTAGAAGACATAGACAAATTAAAAGGTAAAATTTCAGGTGCTGAAAGACACATACTTTTAACTAAATACAAGGCTTTCGAAGAATGGTTAAGATTATTTGAAAATGCCGTAAGAACAAGATTAGAAAGATTAAAGATACTACAAAGAAGTAGAGAGAAAAGTATTGAAGAATTTAGAAGATGGGCAAGACCACTAATACAGAAACTAAAAGTATTAGAAGAAGCACTAGAAGAAAGAGGTGGTGGTGCAGAATACATTTCACAACCAAAACATCACAACCTTATGGGATTTATGAGGCAATATGTAAATTTATGGATAATAAAGAATATTATGTTACCTTACGAGCACGGTGCAGAACCCACATCCATCATGGATTATGATTTTGGAGATAAAGATCCTCATAATCCTTTAAATCCATGGAATCTATGGAACCGAAACAATCTCGTATTTAATTACGACTATGGATTAATAGCAGATTATCCTTGGATATCTTATGAATGGGCAAATGCTCAAGCAGAGAGTGCATGGAGTGCAATTTCAAAACACAAACACTCTATCTATTATTTATTTCTCTTAACCAAAATAAAAATAGATTATATGCAATTAACTCAGGCATCTGAAATAGAGGACATCGACTTCTATTTTTACCCCACTATGATGAGTCATAATTTAGTATTAGTCAAGTTAATAGAAAATGCTGCAATTTTAGAAGAAGTTGACAACTACACAGATGAGTTTATAGGAGTAATAAGAAAAATGGATGGGAAAGCAATATTAGGTTACCATAAGAAAGGAAGCTCTTATTACTTTAACGAGAATTTTGTAAAACGCTGGTTACTCAATCCAAAAATTCCGTTAAAATTCCCATCTCAATATGAAAGGATTAAAGAAGTCTTAGAAAAAAAAGGTATAAAAGAAATCAACGAAAACGCTATTGAAAAAATATTAAAAATAAAATTTAATAAAAAAGAATTTTATGATTATTTTCCTTCCTCGGAATTCTACCATTCGTTCCATCCTAAAGAAAATAAAATAAAAGCGTGGATAGAAGATAACATACTAGGTACTATAATCTACTTAAGGAAGTATCCTCCCTATGAAACAAACTTTAGAGATACTATTACTAGAGTTTACTATAAACATATAGCTCAAGAATTTATGAAAATATATAAACCATTAGAAGGCTTAATGCCATTACCTTGAGGTGAAAAGATGAAAAAAGGTTTTTTTAGCATTCAATTTTTGTTAAGTATATTTATATTCATAATAGCGGTAATATTTGTTATATTTGTTGTTCTTATAAAAAGTCAAATCTACTTTAAAACAATTAACGAAAAAAACAGGTATCTTAATCTTATTGTTTCTTCTAAAAAAATGGAAGATATTCTTTATCTGCCCTATTCTCAACAATTAAATATGAGTACTTTTAACTTGTTAAAACAATGCGGAGATGAATCACGAAAACCAGGAAAAGTTATAAATCCTTATTATTTAAGATTTATGTATATGATCTCACTTAATCCTTCTTATACTTACAACATACAACTTAATCGTTACGCTATTTTAGTTTCTAATAGTACTATTGATGCATATACAAAAGAAGGTTTATTTAATGAAACAGTTAGCTTCAAAATAAAAAAAAGTCCTTCGCAAGGTTTTTTTAATACTCTTAACATAGATGGCACAGATTACAGTATAGGAGATAGTATCACGCTAAATGATATAGTTTACATAATTGATTATATTGAGAACAGACATGGAAGTTTTGCAATTCTTAAAAACATAAGTTTTTCCTGTGGACCTCGACCTTATAAAACAAACATAGAAACAACATCGTTCAAAAAATACAGCGGATATGAAAATGCATTATATGAATTCGTAGTAACGGTGTGGTAAATGGGTAAAAGAAAAGGAGTGTATTATGCATTAGAAAGTATAGCAGCATCATTATTGTTAGCATATTATTTATATAAAATAATTACTATCAGTTTCCCTACAACAATTAATGTGGAAAAACAAATACTCTATGAAGATGAGCTTTTTAGTTATTTAATGGCATTAGATGATATAGAGAGTTTTAAAAAATTGGCTTTTTATGCAGAAAATGAAAAAGATATTAAACGATTTCTAAATTATTTTATATCTCATCAAGGATACTATCAAGCATATCTTCTTCACATACCTCCAAAATACCCTGTAATTGGAGTGTATATTCCTCCAAATTATGTTTATAAAACTCATTATATTAATAAAACGTATGCAGAAAATGAAGAATGTATCAACACCTATTTCTCAAATTTTGCCTCTTTCGGAGATCTCACCAATAAGAAAGTAAAATGTAAAGAAGGATTGGTTTTAGGGCATAAATCTTTATATGTTATAATAGATGAAAGCCCAAAAAATTATTTAAAAGCATTGATTATAGATTTGAACAATAATAACAAGTATGAGGATCCTCCAACAGATGGTATTTACACCATAGGCAGTTTCATAAATGAGCTTTCACCACCTTACACCTATTATTATATTCAAGACTTACCTGAAGAAAATAACACCTATTATTTATATGTTCTTCATCCTTTAGAAAAAGAGATATTTGATTATTTTAATAAAATAAAAAGCATTGGAAAATTGAGAGTCTCACCTTTATTAAGATTT
>JALWJP010000104.1 GCA_026997215.1 Nanobdellati archaeon | reverse complement strand
ATTAAGTGATGCTGGTTCTTTAACCAATTATAGTGCTATAGATCTTCATAATGTGTCTTGCTTTCTTCATGCTTTACCTTTTATAATTGCTCCAAAATATAAATCCTTTAAAATAAACGATGGCAAAGTTTATGTCAATAAAAGCATATACATAACAAATCCTCATACGTTCCAAAAAATGATAAATAATGAAAGAGTGGTAGTGGTTAAAAAAGGTAAAAATATTACATATATTGATAGCCATAAAATACAGGAGTTAAGAAAAAAAGAAGGATTGAGTCTTCAGCAATTTGCTGAAAAGTTAGGAATCTCTAAAAAAACTGCTTATCTTTTAGAAAGAAAAAACTCTGCAAGCACCGAAGTAATAGAAAGAATTAAAGAAATATTTAACGAAGATGTAACTTCTCCTTTACCTTTTAATTCAAATCCTATTATGATAGAAAGTAATTTGAATATAAAGCCCAAAGAAAAACCATATACTTATACTTATTCATTCCCCTACGACATATTAACCTTCTCACATCAAATTAGTTATATAATAATAGATAATGAGAAAAAAGCAGATGAAGCAATAAAATTACATCAAATGATAAAGAATAAAAGCATATTTATTTTGATGACAGACAAAAGAAATATTAAAAATAAGATAAAAAGAAATCTTATTCAAGGTCAACTTTTACACCACCTATCCAATTAGCTGCAACATTGTAAAGAAAGGCTATTATCACGCCATTAATAAATCCTCCAATACCAAAGAAAATCGGATAAAGAACAAGAGAAAATAATCCTAAGAGTATACTGCTACCTGCTTCTTCCAAAGGAAAACCTATAAGCGAGAATAATAAAAATATTATTCCTACTATCACTCCCATAATCACGCCTAACATCCCATAAATTTTTCCTACAGAAACCACATTAAATCTTTTAATAACTTTTTCGACCATTGTATCACCTTATCATTACTTGGCTAAACCTATATTCCTTCTTATC
Organism: Nanobdellati archaeon; assembly: GCA_026997215.1. Classification (GTDB taxonomy): domain Archaea; phylum EX4484-52; class EX4484-52; order EX4484-52; family JAADEF01; genus JAADEF01. Next base: position 2,404 of record JALWJP010000104.1, on the reverse strand, counting down.
TCTTCAATATCGTTCTCTATAGTATCTATATATTCATTAAATGCCTCAAGACTGGAACCTTTTATGTTATCATTATAATGATCCAGATTAAGGTTCTCCTCTAAGGAAATCACAATTTCTTTTAATTCCTCTATATGTCTGTTTAAGTTTTCAACAAGTTCTTCTCTTAATTTATTAACCTTCGTTAAAGCCATTAGTGTTGTGGTTATTCCTTTTACAACTTTTTTACTATGTAAAAGATCCCGAGCAATAGTTAAAGGATCGTCAATCTTAATGAAAACTTCCTTTTCTAACAATTCTAGTGATTTCTGAAGTTTCTTTGTTACTTCTGGCTCTTTTGATTTGCTTTTAGTTCTTTTTACTTTCTTTGTTTTAACTATCTTTTTCTTTTCTTTTTCTTGACTTTTCTCTTTTATTTCTTCAGTTAGCATTTCCAAATCCTTTAATATCTCATCGGGTGATTTTACCATTCCAACTCACCTTAAACTATATAATTGTTAAAGGTCAAATATATGCTTTATGGTGTCTCTCTATCTCAATATATCGCCATCTAAATTTTCAATACTTACATAATATCCGTTTTTTGTTATAATTGTTGGAAAAGCTCCATGAGCATGTTTAGTTCTTCTCATCTTCCTAACTTCTATATTACCAAAGCTTTCTCCTGCCATATTAAGGTAATAAAGAACGATAACGCCATCAACAACAAACTCCTCTACACCATAACGAGAAAGTTTTTTAGGCTCGTGCTCTGGTATCTCGGCAGATAAAAGAGAAGTTGCTTTGCTCTTTTTTAAAGCCTGCACGATTTTAAACAGTTTTTTTCTTATTTCATATTCGTCTTTTATGTACATACCTAACAAAGATAGAGAGTCTATAACCACTCTATCATATTTATTAACTTCGATGAGATCTCGAAGCCTGTGGCTCATATCGCTTAATTCAAAAGGATCAAAATACTCTATACGAAACATGCCTTTCTTTTCATATTGCTCAAAATCCCAACCATATTGAAGCATATCTCCTTTTATTTCTTCAGGAGACTCCTCCAACGTAATAAATAATGCTTTCTCCCCTTTTTGAAGTCCTTCCCAACAAAACTGACTTAAAAAAGTAGTCTTACCTGCACCTGCCACTCCTGAAATTAAAACTACATGTCCTTTTGGTATACCTCCGTATAGCAATTTATCCAGTCCAGGAATTCCAGTAGTAACTCGCTCATATTCCATAATTATATATAGTTTTAGCATAAATATATTGTTTTTATGGACAGATTAAGGATAGGAACAGCAGGCATACCTCTTAGCACACCAAAGCCATCCATACTTAATGGTATCAAACAAGTGAAAGAATTGGGATTAGATGCCATGGAATTGGAATTCGTTAGAGGTGTAAATTTAAGTAGCGAAAATGCAAAACTTGCTAAAAAGATTGCTCAAAGTAACGATGTGGTTCTTACAGCTCATGCTCCTTATTATATTAACTTAAACTCACCAGATAAAGCAAAAAAAGAAGCAAGCATTCAAAGAATATTATTAACAGCAGAAAGAGCATGGGAAGCAGGAGCATATTCTATTGTTTTTCATGCAGCATACTACTTAAACTCTGATAAATCCAAAACCTATGAGACAGTAAAGGAAAGTTTAAAGCGTATAGTTAAAGAAGTGCAAGACAAAGGAATAAAATTATGGATAAGGCCTGAAACCACAGGAAAGCCTACGCAATTTGGTGATTTAGATGAATTAATCCGCTTGAGTCAAGAGATCGAACAAGTACTTCCTTGCATAGATTTCGCTCATATACATGCAAGAAGCAACGGTAAATTTAATAGTTATGAGGAATTTATAGAAATACTAAAAAAGATAGAAAAAGAATTAGGGAAAGAAGCTTTAAAAAACATGCATATTCATTTTTCAGGAATAGCTTATGGGGAGAAGGGAGAGCAAAACCATTTAATATTAAAAGAAAGCGATTTCAATTATAAAGAGATGGTAAAAGCATGGAAGGATTTTAAAATAAAGGGTGTTGCAATTAGCGAATCTCCAAATTTAGAAGGTGATGCCTTATTAATAAAAAAAGAGTTGTTAGAGGAATAATAGTAAAAGATCTACAAGATATTAAGGATCAAAAAGTTAAAGAAAAAGCTGAAAACCTAATTAACTTAAAAAAACAATTTTTCGAAAAAGGAAAGATAATAGAGATAGAAAATGATAATATACTTTATGTAATAAAAGGGATAAAAGAAGTTGAAATGGCCTCTGCTATAAGGAGCTATGCTGAGTTCTCTCAATATCTAACTAATACTTACGAGGAACCCGAGCTAATAATAGATAATCTTTTCAAAGATAATGATGAGGTCATGGTGTTATCTCAACTTAGCATACTCTCTACCTATGATTACAAA
>JALWJP010000103.1 GCA_026997215.1 Nanobdellati archaeon | reverse complement strand
TATAACAACTGTGTTTTAGAAGTTAGATTATCAAAAGCAAAAAAGGAAAAGAAAAAAGAAGTAAAGGTAGAATAAATTTTATTTTCTTTTATTTTGTACTTATTTAGATGTGAAAGATATGTTAATTAATTTAAGGTGTTTAGTTATGAACAAAAAAGGACAGGCAGGTATTATTTTGGCGTTGGTTCTATTAGCTATAGGTTTAGGTATCTACTTACTTTACCTAAAATCCTCTCGTTATGAAGTCACGCAAAACATAAAAGAAAAGGAATATTTACAGGATTATGGTAGTAGTATGCTTACTTCTTTATTAAGGAGCAGTACAGGTAATCCTTTAGCGGGTTGTGAGAAAGTTAAAGATGTAATTGCAAAACTTTATTATGTTCCACAAGGCGGTAAATGTTGTGGGATTAGTACTTTAACTTGTGATGAGTATGTTTATTCCATAGTGTCTAAAAAGATAGATGCAATAATAGGAAATGCTAAGAAAAATTATGTTTATTATTTTGAGTTTGGAAAAAAATCTTCACCTAATCCTGTGATCCTGGCTTATCCTCCTGAAAATGAGAATATAAAGAATTGTAAATGTGAAAAAATAGTTATTGAGCAAAAACTTATAAGTTCGGAGAAAGAAACTTTATCTTATCCTTATGCCAAATTATATATAGTGGAAAAAGATGCATATAATAAAGCATGAGAGAATTTATTTATTTTTATGCTCCTTTAATATACATTATGAAATATGAAAAAGTTATTAGCGAGATTAAGGAATTAAAAATTCAAGGCTCAAGAAATGTGGCGTTACATGCTTTAAGTATTCTTCAAGATCTTGCAAAAAGGAAGGGATTTGGTAAGGAATGGGAAGATATGGCTAATTTTTTACAACAACTTAGACCTACACAGGTGTTAACTTATAATCTTATAAAATACGTAAAAGAAAACCGCAATTTTAGTGCTTTCAATGAAGTAAAAAATTTTTTAGAGAAATCTTATTATAAAATTATAGAAAATGGTTTTAAGATATTGGAAGGTAATGAGGTGATTATGACTCATTGTCATAGTAGTGAGGAGCTTAATTTACTTAAATTTGCTAAAAAAATGGGTTATGATTTTGAGGTTTATGTTACTGAAACTCGTCCTAGATTACAAGGATTAAAATCTGCAAAAGAATTGGCAAATGAAGGAATTGCTGTTAAATATATTGTGGATAATGCTGCGGGATATTATATGAAAGATGTAGATGTGGTTATGTTTGGTATAGATGCAATAAGAAAAGAAGGAGTGTGGAATAAGATCGGTACTTATCTTATAAGTATTGCAGCAAAGTATGAGAAAAAAGAAGTGTGGTTTATAGGTGATATTCTTAAAGTAGATAAACGAGAAAAACCTCATCAAGAAATGAGGAATCCGCGAGAAATAATAGGAAGTCATAGATTACCTAAGGATGTGGAGGTTCTTAATCCTGCTTTTGATTATACTCCGTGGGAATTAATAGATGGCGTGGTTACAGGTATAGGTATCTTTAATAAATGGGAAGACTTTGAAATACTTGACTTAGGAGAGATTATTAAGAATTATTAAGGTTGAGATTTCTAAACCCTTTTAAAATTAAGCAATATTATGCTTTTTATGGAACTTTTAAGTTTCGCAAAAAAAGCAGGTTTTGTAACTATTAGTGGAGAAATTTATGGAGGACTGAAAGGTTTTTGGGATTATTTACCGAGAGGTGTGGCATTAAAAAATGCTTTAAAATCTGCTTGGTGGGATTTTTTTGTAAGGGAACGCGAAGATATGTATGGAATGGATGGAGCCATTATTACACATCCTAAAGTATGGGTTGCTTCTGGTCATGTTGAGAATTTTACGGATCCTATTGTTATTTGTAAAAGATGTCATAAGCAATTTAGGGCAGATCATTTATTGGAAGAGGTTAAGGGCATAAAAACAGAAAACTTGACTATGGAAGAAATGGAAAAACTTTTGAAGGATGTAAAATGTCCGGCGTGTAAGAAAGGGGAATTGGAAGCGCCTCAACGATTTAATCTGATGTTTAGAACTTTTGTGGGTCCTAAAGAGGAGAAGGAAGCTGAGGCTTTTTTGAGGCCAGAGACTGCTCAAAATATTTTTGTTAATTTTAAGTTAATTGCAGAAACTATGCGTGCAAAATTGCCTTTCGGTATTGCACAAATAGGTAAAGCGTTTAGAAACGAGATATCTCCTCGTAACTTTCTTTTCAGGAGTAGGGAGTTTGAGCAGGCTGAAATTGAATATTTTATTCATCCTAATCAAAAAAATAAATGTTCTTATATTAAAGAAATAAATTGGGAAGAAAAAGTAGCAGTATATACAGCAGAAGCTCAAATCAACATGCAAGAACCTGAGATAATGACTTGGAAGGAATTAAGCAAAATTGTTAAAGACGAGTGGCACCTTTATTGGCTTTATAAAGCATATTCTTTCTTTTTATATGTTGGTTTAAAAAGTAAAAATTTGAGGTTAAGGCAACACGTGCCTGAGGAACTTAGTCATTATTCTGAAGACACATGGGATATAGAATTCAATTATTCTTTTGGTTGGAAAGAACTTATGGGTGTTGCTAATAGAGGGAGTTATGATTTAGAGCAACATATGAAACATAGTGGTAAAGATCTAAGACTCTTTGATGATAATTTAAAACAAAAAATAACGCCTTATGTTATTGAACCTTCTTTTGGGTTGGATAGACTGGTTATGGCCATATTAGAACAGGGTTATGACATGAGAGATAATAAAGTGGTGCTTAAACTTAAACCTTTTTTAGCTCCTGTAAAAATAGCAGTATTTCCTTTAGTTAAAAAAGATGGATTGGATAAAAAAGCTTTTGATATTTATAAAGATCTTAAAAAAAGATTTAAAGATGTGCTTTATGATGATAAGGGCAGTATTGGTAAGAGATATGCAAGAATGGATGAAATAGGTACTCCTTATTGTATAACTGTGGATTACGAATCTATGGAAGGTGAAGGAGTAACCATAAGATGGAGAGATACTGCAGAGCAAATAAGGGTTAAAGAAGAGCATCTTTTAGATATTTTACATAATCTCATTAATGAGGAGGAATCATGGGAAAATATACTCAAAGTTACAGAATCTTAAGCATAGAAGGAATAAAAAAAGCTTTTTATAAAGAAATGGAAGAGAATGGATATTTCGTTCTTTACGGCTTGGCAGGTTCCATACCTTTTAAAAGAGTAAATGTTCTAGGGTTTGTGACTAATACCTATATTGCTCCCGACGAAAAATATGGATTTTTTGTAATAGATGATGGAAGTGATGAAATAATTGTGAAAGTATTTAAGGATATAAATTTCATAAAAGATCTTAAAAAAGGAGACTTAGTCATGGTTTTAGGAAGGGTTAGTAAATACAACGATGAACCTCAAATTATTATGGATAAAATGAGCAAAAT
>JALWJP010000102.1 GCA_026997215.1 Nanobdellati archaeon | reverse complement strand
AAAAAATCAACAATACCTATAAAATGTATTTATAATCCTGTAAACGCAGATAGAATAGAGAGTATTATAACAGAGTTGGGGAAAGAAGGTTTAATAAACATGACGTATAGCCATCAGATGGAGAGCAAACGCACCCACTTCTCCCTAAAAGAATATAGGGTCGTACATCCAACCTATGGCATCGCAATTATCACAATTCTACATGATTTTAAAAATCCGCTCAATAATTACGTAGAAATTCGATGGGAAAATGACCCTAACACATTATTTAAACTCGTAAAAAAAGAGTTTGATCCTAGATTGAAACCTCAAAATACCATTTATGTTGAACACGTTCCATATAGGCTATGATTATTTTATTTTACTTAATATAATGGCAGGACATACTTTTGTTACACCTTCTTTATTTTCCAACTCTTTTACATATTTCCTTAAGTCATCGTCGCTTTTAAAATAAATATGAAGAAGAATCATATGGTCTCCTGCAGATGCGTAAAGACTTTCAATAGCATCATCCTCTTTTAAATCATCTATTACGCTCATTAGTTTTTCCGGTAAAGTATCTATTCCTATTAAAGCTTCTACGTCATAGCCTATTTTTTTCATATCAATTTCTATGGTAAATCTCTTAATTATACCTTTCTCGATAAGTTTGTTTATCCTTTTCCTAATTGCAGCCTCGCTCACTCCATATTTACGAGCTAATTCTGTGAATGATACTCTTGCATTTGCTTTTAATTCCTTAATTAAATCTATGTCCGAAATACGAACCATATTATTACTATGATAGTTAACTTTTTAAAAGTTATCGTACTAATTAATATTAAATTTTAACCTTCTCAATAAAGGTGAAAAATATGGAAGATAAAAAAACGTTAGTCTTAGAGGTTATGAAAAAAGAAGGTAAAGAAATGAGATCAGGAGAGATTGCAAAAGTAACAGGATTAGACAGCAAAGAAGTAAGTAAAATAATAAAAGAACTTCAAAAAGAAGGCAAAGTTTATAGTCCAAAAAGATGTTACTATAAAGCAAAATAATGAGGTGATAAAAATGGAAAATAGAATACCTTTAATCGGTGAAAAGTTCCCTGAAATGGAAGTAGTTACAACAAAAGGTGTGAAAAAATTGCCTGAAGATTACAAAGGAAAATGGCTTGTTTTATTTAGCCATCCTGCAGATTTTACACCCGTATGTACAACTGAATTTGTAGCATTTCAAAAACGATATGAAAAGTTTAAAGAATTAAATACCGAACTTTTAGGTTTGTCTATAGACCAAGTATTTGCTCATATAAAATGGGAAGAATGGATTAAAGAAAAATTAGGAATAGAAATAGAATTTCCTATAATTGCAGATCCAAAAGGTGATGTGGCAATAAGATTAGGAATGCTACAAGAATCTGCAAGTAAAACCAATGCAGTAAGAGCAGTATTCGTTATAGATCCTAAAGGAGTTGTAAGAGCTATACTGTATTATCCATTAGAATTAGGTAGGGATGTAGATGAAATAGTGAGAATGGTAAGGGGTTTGCAAATAATAGATGAGAAAAAAGTAGCTTTACCACATAAATGGCCTGAAAACGAATTAGTAGGAGATCACGCAATTATACCACCTGCAGCATCAGTAGAAGAAAAAGAGAAAAGATTAGAAGCTGCGAAAAAAGGAGAAATCGAATGTTTTGATTGGTGGTTCTGCCACAAGAAAATCTAAATCTCCTTTTTCTTTTTATTTCTCTAAATCTTTTACCATATAAGGTCCTAATAATTTATATCCTAATTTCCGATAATATTCTCGAGTACCTACAGCAGAAATTACCGCAACCCTATGCATACCTTTATCTTTAGCAAGATTTTCAGCATAATTCATGAGTTTCATGCCCAAACCCTTATGCTGAAAACTCAAACTCTCTTTTTTACCTAAAGGCAAAGCAGTACCTACTACCTTCAGTTCTCTAATTAATAAAGTAGAGGTATCTAATTCAACGCGGTAAGGCTTATATGGTATACGCGCTCTCAAATACCCTACTAAAATATCTTGTTCAACATCTTCTAAACTTATAAAATATTCATAACCATAAGATGCTTTGTAATTCCTCATCACAAATTCTATATTTCTCGGTACCTTCCGCTCCCTCAACCATTTATGACCTGCTTCCCTACATCTTATCTCTTTACATCTAATACCTTTTTCTCTTATTTTTTCCATAATCAATTCACGAAGATTGCTTCTTTTTACTCCTGCATCTATTGCATCTGCAGGTATATCACGCTGCACCCTCATAACCCTAACCCACTCTGGAATATACTTATAAGCTTCTGCTATCAAATCCGCTGCTTCTTCATCACTTAAAGGATAATACTCTCCCTTTTTCCACATTTCATAAAGTTCTGTACCTTTAACAACTAAGACAGGATAGATTTTAAGCATATCCGGTCTAAAACGAGTATCTTGGAAAAGTTTCTTAAACATTTTAATATCCTTCTCATAAGATTGAAATCCGGGCATCATATGGTATGCTATCTTATATGCAGAATCCTTTAATAAGCGGGTTGCATCTACCACGTCTTGTAATGTATGACCGCGTTTTATTTTTTTAAGTAACCTATCACTCAAAACTTGAACCCCTAATTCAACACGTGTTGCTCCATAAGTTAACATTAAATCTATATGCCGAGGTTTAGAGTAATCAGGGCGAGTTTCTATGGTCAATCCTACGCATCTGTGTTTAGAAGTTTCATTCCATTTAATAGCAGTAACCAAATCCTTTGCAATTTTATCATTTAAGGCATCATATATGCCCTTAATAAAATCATACTGAAACTTTAAGGGTTGAGCAAGGAAAGTACCACCCATCACTATTATCTCTACTTTGTCTGTATGATGACCTATTGCCTCTAATTGTTTTAGCCTTCCTTTTACTTGTTTATATGCATCAAACTCAAACATCTGAGCTCTTAAAGCTGCAGGTTCCTTACCCGTATAAGACTTAGGAGCATTAGAACTTGAAGGGCAATAAATGCACTGACCGGGACAAGGAGAAGGAGGTATCATCACCGCTATTACCACCACACCAGATATACTTCTCACTTTTTTTAGTTGCAAAACTCTTCTTAAAAACTCATATTCCTCGGGTTTAGCATATTCCAATATAGTAGAGTTTCTAATAAGCATTTTTAAACCATATTTCTTTGCTATCTCTCTCTTTAAATTACTCAATACTTTTGAAGTAATCTCTTCTTCATCAAGATTCTTGATCTTTTCTATAATCTCCCGTGATGCTTTTTCTACTAAAACATCGCTCATATCAAAATATTTTAAAACTTTTCTTTTTAAAACCATCTTCTTCTATAACTGCCTCTATTTTAGAAGGTTTGAGAAAAGGATGTCTCTGTAAAGATATAATTCTTTTTTCTTCCTCCTTCTCAATACTTATCATTACTTTAAAATCGTATTTTACAAGATCTCTTCCTACAATCTCA
>JALWJP010000101.1 GCA_026997215.1 Nanobdellati archaeon | reverse complement strand
TAGATAGTATTCGGATAAATTTTGACACAGATTCCATGTGGTTAGTTAATATCACATTGGCTATTATAATGCTTGGTGTAGCTTTAGATATTACAGTAGCTGATTTTAAAAATTTATTTAGTAAACCTAAAAAAGTTTTTATATTATTAAGTTGATAAATATTTACAAAGGAGGTTATTATAGGTAAGAATAAAAAAGCTATGACAGACACTCGATAAAATCTCTTTTTATCTGTTTCAAGTATGTATATTATAAACATTAAAACGAAGTAGGAAAGTATGTTTCCTATAAAATGATTAAAACTCTCATGAACATATGAGGAGAAAAATACACTCAATAAAGTAGGATCTTCAGTTTTCAATATTAAATAAGACTTTATATTTAAAGGCAATAAATAAAATGAAGTTAATAATAAAGGTAGGACTATAAAAAATATAATTATTTCATTTTTACCGAATATAATAACATGGTTCCTGATCTTTGTTCTCAAGATATCTACCTCTTATATCCTATATAGAAATTCTTTATTTAAAATAGGTTCGGTTTTTATCCATAAAAAAGAAAGATGATTTATTTTATTCGCTTTATATTCTAAAGCAATCTTCCTTTCCATTTCTTCTAAACAAACAAAACACCATTAGAGGTAAGATTGGTCCAATACAATGAACTAATATTTAAAAAGTTTAGTTCAATAAATTGGACTTATATTATTTTAATAAAGATTATTTAAAAATATTTGCCCAATGGGATGGTCAACCCTATAAAAATACTTGGTTTAGTTAGTTGGACAAAGATTCTTTATTGATTCTAATGAAAAAAGGATGTAAAAGAAAATAACCAACCTTAAAATTTTTTATTCGAATGCACCGAGATAGGCCTCATTAGATAAACTACTTTTAAAACATCTCTCGCAAATTAAAGGTCTCTCAAACTTGTTTTTTGCAAGATCATATTTATGATAGAGCTCACCTAAGCTCTTATAAAGTTCTAGGTGATAATCCTTATCCCAGGCACTTTTATTAGCTAATTTACTTCCTTTTCCGGGATGAAATACTGATACAGAAGGAACCGCACCCATGGAGGCATATTCTTCACACTTTTTAATTGTTTCTTCTAATGGCTCTAAACTGCTTACGAATGCTACACCCACATGTCCCCGCCCAAATACTTCTATACCTTTTTTCAGGCTCTCGTAAAACCTCTTTTCAAGCTGGGATTTGCCTGGGCATAGTTTTTTAAATCTTTCTTCATTTCCTATTTCTCGTGCTAGTCCTAAACATTCCAATCTCAGATCGGCAAGTCTTTCTATATATTCTGTATTCTCTAAAGGAGATAATAATGCTGCTCCATAAATTTTTTTCCAATCTTCTGGAATATATTCGTTTATTTTTTCAAGTACTTCAATTAATTTTTTGGCTTCGAGGTCACCATTTCTTTTAGTTCCTGTAGTAAAGCAAACGTGTTCTATTTTGACTCTCTTATCCTTTATAGCTTCCTTAAACGTCTCTGCCATTTCCTTCGGTGTAGGATCAGGTTTAGGAAAATTTCTGTTCACATACCCGATATTACAAAAATGACATTGTTTTCCATCTTTCCAAAAATCACATTCTCTAAAAAGTACATATGCCAAAAGATCTAATCCTAAAATATTTGCAACCTCGCTCATTCTTTTTCCAGAAGAAGTTTTCTTTCCGTAAAACTCAGGACGTGGCGTTATAATTACTTTAGTAACTTCTTCGTCATTTTTGTAAATTAGAAATTCCCCTTCTTTATAATGCAAGCAGTATGGCGAATTAGAGTTAATCCTAAAATCAGTGGCCAGATAATGAGGAAGAATAACTTCTCCTGGGATGTACACTGTTATATTTTCTCTGTGATTGTAAAACAGATTAGCCCTATATTCTTTATATAGCTCTTCAGGAACGTCTTTTAAAGAAATGTCAGGTCTTATTCCATTAATTAATAAATCCAATTTTAAATGAGCACTTTCTTTAAAGCTCATTTTTTGTGAATATTCTTTTAGCTTATAAAGATAATCCATATTGATGTAACACCTCCTGGATTATTTTTTCGTCTTCTTCTGTTAATTTGTTTTTATTATTAAAGTATTCTTTTTTATCGAGAATTTCTTTTTTTCCATTAGGGTAAATGAGTATATCAATAATAAGATCTACATATGTTGCTACAATTTTTTCTTTACTTTCTTCTATTTGGATGGGTCGGGTTATATTCACATATTCTACTAGAATTTCTTCATCTCCAAAGTATTTTGCTATCCAGGCATTACTGCTTTTCTTTATATATATTTCTATCACTTTTGCATCCGGTAAATTACTTTTCACTTTTCTTATTGTAGAGGGATAAAATCTCAGTTTGTAAACATCTCCTACCTTCTCCCAATCATCTACACGAATTCTGTATTTTACCTTTCCTTTCAAATCTTTATGTTCAATAAAAAATTCTTTTTTCATTTATACCACATCCTTTATTTATCAACGACGCAGTTCTTTTAAATTTTTTAAACCTCTATCCTCTATATATTTTTATAGTGACTCATATGAAGAAAACGATGTAAAAAAGCATAATTGATATTTTAAAGAAACATGGTGCTAAAAAAATAGAGGTCTTTGGATCCTACGCTCGAGGAAAAGAAAAAAAGGTAGCGATATAGATCTTATTGTTGAATTTAAAGATAAGAAAAGCTTGCTGGAACTAATCAGAATAGAGCAGGAATTATAAGAGCATTTAAAAAAGAGGGTGGATTTATTACTTCCTTTTGCTATCCACTCTTTATTAAAGAAAAAATAGAAAATGAGAAGAAGAGGTTATTGCATGAGTAAAGAAAAAGATGATTCATCATTATTTTGGTGTGGATCTTTTTGGAGTATGGGATACTGCTACGAAGGACATTAAAACATTGAAAAAAGAAATAAAGAAGATATTGCAAAGCTAAGGTGCTTCGAGTAGAAATCTATTTTTAACTTTTAAGTTTGATATATTCATAGACATTTTAATAAGTACATAGCTCTAAAAGCAATTCCTATAATAAGATAGTTAGTCTCTCCTTACAAATTAAATATATTCTCTCACCATATCGTGTCAAAACACTCTCCAGGAGGGGGACATAAATCACAATCCTCAACGCAATTACCTGTAGAATACTCATTCCAAGGGGTGCATAAAGAGCCATTACAAACTCTCCATTTTCGATAATAGCATTTACTGCATGAGCATAAATAATTTGTACATACCCATCCAACATCTCCAAATTCTAATCTCAGGTTAGAATCGCTAACCTGACTCCATGATGTCTTACACCCATCACTTAAGCATAACTGATTAACTGACAAACTCCCTACACCTGTTATGCTTCTACCACCAGCATCATTTCCTTGTTGCAATACTTGAGCTAATGTCTGTAATTCATTACTAGGATCATCATCATTGTTACCGCAAACAATGTTGCCGTTGGCATCTGTATGCAACCTTTTACCTGCACCACAAACGATAGAAGGTA
>JALWJP010000100.1:1910-3566 GCA_026997215.1 Nanobdellati archaeon | reverse complement strand
GCGTTAATATATGCCAATGGATTTCCTCATTTAGGACACATTGCTTCTACCTATTTACCCGCAGATATATTCGCAAGATTTATGAAATTACTTAAAGGAAAAAATAATGTAATTTTTGTATGTGCTACTGATGAACATGGAACACCAATACAGGTAAGTGCTGAAGAATGTGGTAAACCACCTTTAGAATACATAAAAACATTTAGAAAAGAAGATCTAAAGGACATGGAAAAAGTAGGAATTAAATTTGATATTTTTTATTATACTCACAGCCCTGAAAATGAGCAATTAACCAACGAGTTCTTTGAGAAAGCAAAAAAACAAGGATTGATATACAAGAAAGAAATAGAAGCTCTTTACTGCGAGAAATGTGAGAGATTCCTCCCCGATAGATTTGTATTGGGTACGTGTCCTTATTGTGGTGCAGAAAATCAATACGGAGATATATGTGAAAAATGTGGTAAAACTTATACGCCCATAGAATTAAAAACACCAAAATGTAAAATTTGTGGTTCTACACCCGTCATTAAAAAAACAACCCATTATTTTTTTAAACTGAGTGCTTTAACATCGCCTATTGAAGAATACCTGAAAAATAATAAAGAATTACAAGAAGATGCTAAAAACTATGCTTTAAACTGGATTAAAGAAGGTTTAAAAGATGTAGATATTACAAGAGACGAACCTTATTTTGGATTCAAAATTCCAGGGCATTCTGATAAATATTTTTATGTGTGGATTGATGCTCCATTAGGGTACATTGCATCCTCCATTGCATTAGATAAAGAAATAAGAAAATGGTGGGAGGATAAAGATACAAAAATAGTGCATTTCATAGGGAAAGACATAATATATTTTCACTACATTTATTGGATAGGAATGTTATTAACTTTAGGATTTACACTTCCCTCTAAAATGCCGGCAAGAGGATACTTAACTATTAACAAAGAAAAAATGAGTAAGAGTAAAGGTAACTTCTTATTAGTAAGAGATATTATGAAGAATCTTGAATCCCCTGACTATCTTAGATATTATTTTGCAAGAGTTATTCCAGATCATATTGTAGATGGAGATTTTTCCGTTAAAGGATTGATTGAAAAAAGTAATAAAGAATTAATCGGGAACATAGTTAATGTAGGTTATAGAGTAATATCTTTATTAAAAAAGAAAGGTGGAGGAAATCCACGAATTTTAGAATTTAAGGATTCTATCATCAAAAAGTATGCAAAAGTTATGGAGGATGGAAAAATAAAAGAAGGTTTAGAAATTGCACTTAATTTTTCAAGTGAGATAAATGCTGAGTTAAATGCTAAAGAGCCTTGGAAAAAAGGAGAAAAAGAAGCCATAAAAATTCTAGAAAACCTGTTAGAGAAAGTTATACTGTTATATGGGCTTTTAGAACCATTCATACCTCAAACTGTGGAAAAATTCTATAGAATGGCAGGGGTTAAAAGATTGGGTTTTAATAGATTTAAATTTGAAGGTATAAAAAAAGTAGATCACCTATTAAAAAGAATAAATGAGGAATCCTTGAGATTCCTAGAAGGTAAAGAAATTATTAATAAATTAGATTTAAAAGTAGGGTTAATAAAAGAAGTTGAAGATGTAGAAGGTAGTAAGAAGTTATATTTAATAAAAATAAAAGAAAGAGAGCAA
>JALWJP010000100.1:0-1900 GCA_026997215.1 Nanobdellati archaeon | reverse complement strand
AAACAAGGCAGATTGTTGCAGGTTTAAAGGAGCATTATACTAAAGAAGAATTAATAAACAAGAAAGTGATTTTTATAGCAAATTTGAAACCAGCAAAAATCTTTGGTAAAATTAGTGAAGGAATGTTGTTAGCAGTTTCATCAAATAATACTGTGGGCTTAATAAGTGTTCCTGAGGAAGTAAAAGAAGGGAGTGATGTGGTTGTAGAAGGGGTGGTAAAGAAACCTGTTAAAGAAATAGACATAAAGGAATTTAGAAAGATAGAGTTAATAAAAAGAGGAAAAAATATTTTATTTGGTGAAAGGAAATTGGTTGCAAGAAATAAATGTGGAGAGTATGAGGTAATAGTAGATAGAGCGGAAAAAATAAAGGACGGGGTTAAAGTATGGTAATTGATAAAGAGGTTATAGAAAAATACATTAATGCAGGAAAAATTGGAAATAAAGCATTTAGAGAAGCTCAAAAAATATTAAAAGTAGGGGAAGAGATTAAAGTCATAGTGGAGAAATTAGAAGATATTATCAAGAAAGAAGGTGGTAATTTTGCTTTTCCAATTAATTTTTCTATAAATGAAGTTGCTGCTCACGATACAGCAAGAGAAAATGATAACCGTATTCTTCAAGAAGGCGATGTAGTTAAAATAGATATAGGTGTGCATATCGATGGCTATATAGCAGATATGGCTAAAACATTTATAATAGGGGAAGATATAAAAGGTTTCAAGGAGATGATAAAAGCAAATGAGAAGGCGTTAAAAGAGGTGGTAAAAAGCATACGAGTAGGTATGGGAATAAAAGAAATAGGGGAGATAGTGGAAAACATTGCAGAAAAAGAAGGATATGCGGTAGTAGCAAATCTAACAGGGCATGGAATTAAAAGATATGATATTCATAGTGATTTTTCCATCCTAAATATTAGAAATAACGACGATAGAACCTTGAAAGAAGGTGATGTAATAGCGATAGAACCTTTTTTTGCAGAAGGAAAAGGCAAAGCATATGTGAAAGATGGAAATTCTACAGAGATATTTACGTTAGTAAATGAAACAAAATCTCCACGTTCTAGATTTAGCAAAATATTACTACAAGAAATAAAAAAGAAATACAATAATGGTTTACCTTTTGCATCAAGATGGCTAACTTCGCTTAAAGGTTTTGCAAAAAAGAAAGCATTGGATGATCTGATGCGCGAAAGCATCTTACACGGATATCCTGTATTAGTAGAGAGAAATAAAAAAGTTGTGAGTCAGGCTGAAGCAACAGTAATAGTGTTAGATAAACCCATCATTTTAAAACCAGAAGTAATGGGGTGGTAAAATGAAAGTTCTTTATTGGCATGTGGATTATTTGAAGTATGCTGCAATTAAAAAAGCTTTAAAATCTGTCCCTGATTTAGAAAATGATGAGAAAGAAGGTAAAATAGATGAAGGAATTGTTGTTTTAATGAGTTTTGAAAAAGACGATAATAAGGAAAAATTAGAGAGTTTCATAAGGGATTTAAATAATTATGCTAAACAAATAAATGCAAAAAAAGTGATGATCTATCCCTACGCTCACCTTAGTAAAAATCTTTTAAATCCTCAAAAAAGCATGGAACTCTTAAAAACACTGAAAGAGAATATGGAGAAAAATGACACATTTGTAGAAGTAAAATTTTCACCGTTTGGATGGTACAAAAGTTTTGAGGTCAAAGTGAAAGGTCACCCTCTAGCAGAATTAAGCAGAGAATTTTAACTAACAATCCCTAACAAACTTATAAGTTCCGCATTCTGTTGCAACTATAACTCTATATTTCTCTCCTTCTAAGCAGGGGAATGAGCAGTTATCTGGAGAGAAAGCATAATATTTTATGCCTAAAGGAGAGATATAGGAGTTGTTAAGATATAAGGAGCAATACTTAT